>NZ_JACJOD010000032.1 GCF_014695385.1 Trichocoleus sp. FACHB-46
ATTCGTTGCCGTAAATCAACAGACAATGGGGCAGGCATGAGTGGTCATCGTCTCATCTTGCAAGACTCACTTAGACTATCAAACTGTGGCTTACTCAAGCAATAACTGCTGTAAGAGAAGAATTAGATGGTCTATCAGTTACTCTGTCGGTCAGAAGATCCCATAGAGACGAGTAATTTCTATTGTTACTTCGCCTCTAGCTGAAGCTGATTCAGCAAGTCTTACGTTCTCACTCCTGGCAACTTAGGCTCCGTCTCTGCCGTATAGCTAGGGCAAAACGTTCTCGCATCACAGGCAGCACAGGTACTCTCATCCTCCGCATTCTTCTCCCAGGTGGACAATACCCGCCCCTGCTGCAACTCCTTCCCTCGGCAAATTTCAATTCGGGCAACGGCACTGTCAAACTCCTGGAGGGCATGGGCAATGGTTGCTTCTGCCACTGGTAGAACTCGCAAACCCCGTTTTAGCCGAAACTCAAACGGCAAAATCGGAGGCTCCTCCCCCTTACGATCCTTCCACTCCCGCAGCAGCTGTTCCGTTTCACTTCCCGGTTCTGGCACGACATCAGTCTCCCCGTTTGCAATCTCCTCCCGCAGTCGCCGCAGATCTCCCTTCGTCGGCAGCAACTCATTCAGGTAAATAATCACTCCAGCCATTACAGGCAAACTGTCTTCCTGTGCCTGCCGCAAGTGAGCGTAGGTTTGAGCTTGCCAACCATAAATGTCCCAAAAGCTGGGCTTACTGGGGTCAATTGGCTTCTGCGATGGGCGACGCATTCCCTTGTAGTCGATAATCACCTCAAACTCACCAGGAGGCTTGAGCGATCGCGCCTTAAAATCTGTCAGAAGCTCTTTCACCAATAGATTCCCCCACAAATCTGGGTCGTAAAGCTGGACGTTCGTTACAACGTCAATTACGCCCATCATCTCGTAGCGATCGGCTTCTCGGAATCTATACTCAGGGGGTATCTGGGCGAGTGGTAATGCTCTTGCCCCCGTCAACCGCACCTCTGCTCGGTGGATCAGAGGAAACAATTGTGGTCCCAATTCATTCACAGCCACTTTAGCTCTGGCGTATCCTAATTCCTCCAGGTCTGCTCCCCAGGGGAAAAGCTGTTGCGCTGCTAGCCGCTTCTTGATGAGTTCACAAATTCCGGCGATCGTCTCCTCTGACCAGGGTGGCAAATTCATTGCTCCCCTCTTCCGAGACTCATCAAACCGACGATACGACTCCTCTAACACTCCATGAATGAACTGACCAAACCACGCTTGCACCGGACGAGTCGAAGGCAATTTGCCGATGCGTGTATATCGATACTGAAGCCCACACCGCAAGAAGCCCAGTAAATCGCCAGTCAAGCTGTAGGAAGGAAGTGCATAAACCGCAGGACGTTGAGAAAGTTGCATTAGCCCACCCCACTCATTTCATCATCTGCCAATTGCCGCCAGCTATCGTCGTAGAAGAACTCACTTACTAGCCCAACCGGATTCTGAATGGGCGTTACTTTAGCCTCGTCTGATTCGACTTGTTCCACTACATACAACCAGAAGCTATCTTGCTTCTCATTGCCTGTTTCAAACTGCTTTAGAGACATACAAACACCTCGTCTGTCCCACATCCCCCGCAGAGACTTGACCTCGATATAGCGCACCTCGCCCAATCGCTGATCCCTTGACTCAACATCGTAACCTGGGTGGTTAGGGTCAATTTCATTCATATCCTGAGGGTCGCGGCCATGCCGACGCTCATACTCCATCACTCGTGCCATTCCAGCCTGGTCAATCTTTCTCGCTTCGGATTCTGTCAATTCCGCTTCTGCATTTTTGTTCGGATCGACTTCCAGACCAGAGCGAACACGGACGCCATTTCGATACTGCTGACTCGAATATGTTGTTCTCGGTTGGGATTGTCGCTTGCCAGTGCTTCGCGATCGCCGCGATCCGCCTGATCGCCCTAACCGAATCACATTGTTTCTCCTGGAAACGGAGGAAATTAAGTTAGGCTGGCGATCCTTCTCTTCAGAATCATTTTGCTCAACACCCTCTGAATCACCTTGATCAGCGGACTGAGCAGCAGGTTTTACATCTAAAATGCCTCTTCTCTGTGGGGCTACTAGGGTGGGTTTTACAGGCTTAATAATTGGATTGGCAGTGGGCTGAGTAGAGATTGGGGAAACAGAGGATGAAACTACTGGAGAGCTATTGGCTGTAGATGGAGTAGGGGTACGTTTAGGAACGGGTTGTTGTGGAACACTGCCATTAGAGGGTTTAGTGATTGCTTGTTCAGTACGACCATTAGAGGTTGAAGTTGGGGCAGCACTTGCTAGCTCCCGCCCATTGTTATCTCTTGTAGTGCCCTCATTTGCATTATCTGTTGCAAACTCGTCTGAGAAATCAGCATCAAAAATTTCATCAACTTCGTCCTCATCCGTTTCTTCAAACGGTGCTGTCACTAAAGGCGATCGTTTAAGGTGTTTAACTCGAAGCTCATCCAGCAATTGTTCGATTTCGGATGGATGACTTTCAATAATTGTCTGTAGACGAGCCGTATCAGCCAACTTGAGGTCACCTAACTGCTGATTGAGGCTATCAGTGAGATAGTTACGCATCAATTTTTCGCTTTTGTGGCTGAGGTAGAACACGCAACTGTTTCGCTTAAAGAAATAGTTTCCTTGCAGACCTGAAGCAATGTCAGAGCCGTCTAGTTGCAATTTGGTAACTATTGCTGCTGCCGCTTTGACCTCTGCCCTTAGCAGCCAACTCAACTCCACCGTATTGTCTAATCCATGTTGATCTATAGTGAGCCGCTCTAAACCTTGAATAAATTCTGGCGATCGCAGCAATTTCTGCCACTTTTGGCAAAGCTTACTCGCATCCTGGTCGTTTGTAGGCTCAATACTATTTGGAATCTCAATCACGTCGTTTAGTAATGAACGGCTACCTGCATCAATTGCTAAACTATGTGGTACCTCAGGATGCAAAATTTTAACTTGCTCGCGACCAACAATTGCATTAAGTCGCCAGGGTGCATCAGGGATAAGAATCTGATTGGGTGGCAACAGTAAATTATTATCTGTTAGAAGTAGCAAGTCGTAATCAGCCGCAGAACGTTGTTCTATTCCTAAATCCTGGGCTAGGAGCTTTAGAACCTCGTAGACACACTTCACATCATCTTCGTTGAGAGGATTTCCTTTGCAGTCTGCTGCTACCTCTTCTAAAAAGGCTATATAGTCGCTGATATCAGGCGATTTCTTCTGACCCAATAGCTCATAAACCTGGCGAATTTGTGGTTTATCAATCAGAATTTTCTGTCTACGTTTGCCAAAAAACGGTATTTTCCTCTGAAATGTATGCTCTGGCAACCAAAATTGTCCGTAGTCCCATAAGCATTCGTAACCGTCTAGCTGATCTCGTAACCATTGTTGCCCCTTTTCAGAAGAGCCAGTGCTACAGAAGGTATTGTGAAAGTAGACATAAATGTTTTGCACCGCCTTGTGGAAAGCTTCGTTATCAATACCGTCTCCACGAGTTGTACTCCATAAATCAATTAGTGTTTTGAAGTGAGAAACAACGGATTGCTGGTCAGGATAAGTACTAAATCCCAACGCTGTTTGAAACTCTTTCGGTGGCAGCTTACTAACGGGAAACAGAGGCTTCTGACTAGCTACGAGAGATCCGTAAGGACTAAAGTAGACCTCGGAACTGTGATATAGCCTATTCTGTGGAATCGTAAATGCTGGAAATCGCTTAAGCCTTTCAGGATCTCGTTCAACAGGAAGCCAAGCCCGCATCTTCAATGCTTCAGTTAAGGTTTTTCCGTTAAGTACCTTTTCTCTGTCTAGGCGTTCCCAATGTTTCTCAAGGTGACTAAATATATCTGTCAAATGCTTGGCAATTTCATTTGTTACCCCATTCTTTGCCTGCTGAATTTGCCGATCCACATATGCCAGCAAGTCTTTTGCGCTGGGTGTTATCAGAATCCTCAACTCCCGAAAGAAGTCAAGCCAGTGCTCTGTGTTTTTGTAGATTGCCATATCAGGTGAATGAGCACCGTCTCCCAGCACTTGCCGCACTGAACTGTATGTTCTGGGATCGTAAATGGTAACTGCTGCTCTCAATTGACCATCTGTACAGCGAATGAGAGGTGCTTCTCGCACTCGTTTTTTCAGATCAACACCTCGATTGCGTTTCTCTAACTCATCTTGAGCAATGCTCAAGTGGACTCGTATCCACTCCAGAGCTTCTAGCTGCTGGTTTAGCTGAAGATTACCGTAATCCTTCAGCAAATTTTGAATCATCGTTGCATGATCTAGAACAGGAATACCCAGAAAATCATAAAACGCTTTCCATTCCTGGCCATTTTCGCTGACTCCTAAACAGAGCAGCTTTAGAGAACCAGCAACTTTAGGAGGAATGTAACCACCAGGTATATAGACATCCTTCAAATTCGTTGGCTGATCCTCAACAGTTGGATAAATGTGCAACTGACGCAGCTTTTGTTTGCGATCGTCGTCATTCTTTCCTTCCCCATGCATCCAATTGCGATCGGATAGAAAACTAACCAATCCCTTGTATAGATCTGAATTGTAGGCAGGCAGTTTTTTCTGAGCTTCTAATGTATCAATTAAGTCAGGAACAGTGAGTTGATAAATTAGTTGATTGGGATGACGACTGAGAAATGTAGCGATAGCTCTCTGCAAAGATTTCTGCGTCTCAATTAGTGGAATGCCAAAGTACTGTAGGGTATCTAGCATTTCCCTTGATGTATTAGACCCACACCACAGGGGCGTTATGACATTTCCGCCTACATACAAAAAACCATTATTGCAGGGGACTAATGGTACTTTTATAAACTCATCGCGTGGCAGACTTTTAAGATCGGCAAGGTAACTGTAAACCTTTGTTAGCCACTCTACATTAGGGATTTGTTTTCCATTGGGTTCCCACTTGACCTTAACATCGTCATCTGGATTAATTAAGTCATTTAACCGTTTAGCTACCTCTATGGGAGTAAGCATGGAAACACCCTTCCAGTCGCTACTTGCCCTCACCTGATGTGCAAAATCTGGGTCTAGGAACCAGTTAGGGTGGTCGATGAAGATGTGATCCATCAGGATTTCCTCTTCGTCCTTGGGTACAAGGTAGATCAAGCCTGACGGATTGTATCCAAAGGTTTGCAGCTTTCCATCTGCCAAAATTGCTAATGGCAACCCCCTTACATGGCGGCAACCATCACTTAAGCAGTAACGCAGCAGGTTCACCACCCAATCTCGCTGCCGGAGACACGCTCTAGGAGCATTTTCCACAGGCATTCCTAAAGGTTTGTTCGTTAGCAGTCGCGATCGCAAATCCTCTGGCTCAAAGACTTTAAAGGGAATCCCGGCACTCTTAAATGCAGTTTCTAGTTCAGGAGGCAAAGTCGGATCAGGCAAGTCAACACCATCTAACCGTAGTGGTTCGAGTAGATGAGCCCAACCTTTAGGAAGGATATTGATGGTCTGAGGCGTAACCCAGTTCGTTTTACCATTCTGTCGTTGGCCATTCTGGTGAACAGTAGAATGCTCAATTGCGGAGCGAATAACTCTTTTCGAGTGGAGCAGCTTGATGACAGAGATTGGCAACTCTGCTAAAGCTTTGGTTGAACTTTGAGTGGGGAAGAACTTATAGAATCGTGCAGGATCTGTATCCCCAATATCTTCGACTAAGCTCTGAATCAAATTGGCGTAAGCGTGCGACAAGACGTGGCGCACAAGCAGTTGGTTCCAAAGCACTCGCTTTGCGTCCCTACCTGTAAGCGTATCGCTGGTTAACTCGCGCCGAGACGAATCCAGATCAAAGAAGCCATTAATGTGAACAGGAAGCCCTGTTTCCTGAGGCAGTGGAAGAAAGCAGTAGGCTCGACCTACAAAACCTTTTGGTTGTAAATTACTCGTTCTAGAAATCAAGGCAGCGGTTCCTGCCCAAGGAACTGCTTTCTCACCTTGTGTTGCCAGTTCCCGCATTAACTTGAGCAATTCGCCTTCTGCACGGATCAAGCTGGTGACGCGCCAAGTTGAAGTTGTCTGATTTTGAGTAGTGGCAACCTGAATTATGTGTTGGTACGAAACTGCGGGAAGAGCATTTGGATGACTCTGGCAAAGGGTGAGCAGTGCCTCTGCCCCTCCCTGCAAGGGAGCAAGCAGCTTATTCCGTTCAACTTTTACCTCTTGGTCGTTCTGGGTTGAAATGCCAAGTAAAGTACTTTTTCTGCCATCAGGACTAATTTCGCTAACCCGGATTGCAAGAACCGATTTAAGAAAGAGCAGCATCTCCTCCCCAACTTTGACAAACTCCATCAACAGTTGGCGTACATTCTCTTGGGTAAATGGCTCATTCCGAATCTTGCTCTGCTTTGCTTGAGTGGTAGTTCGTAAAGGCAGACGGAAGAGTGTTCCCTCAAAAGCTAGTGTGTCTGGTTGCAATCCCCCCGGCTCATAAACCTTCATGAAATCCGGGTAATCCCACCATCCCTCTTCTGAGAATCGCCAGCTACGTCCTGGTTGCCCTAAAGACGCACCCGGAATTGCAGTGGCATGAGGGTCAAAGAAGACAATGCGATCGCGAGAAATAAAGCTTGGGTAGTCGGTAACGTGATAAATAGAATTGAAGCCGACTCCAAACCTACCTGTTTTCCAGAGGGTTTCTCGCTTACCGCTATGTCCTAAATTTTGGATGTTTTGGAAGTCTTGATCGGTAAATATGGAGTCGTTATAGACCAGCATGGCAGCCCCCATCAAAGCTTTCATGCAAGGGTCGGGTAGCTGGGTAAAGTTGTGGGTCCGCCAATCGAAGACAATTTCTACACGAGTTGCCCCCGCATCATCAGCGTTTTGGATTAGCTCCTTAATGATGCCAACCCCTTCTGGATAGTCTCGAATTAAATTCTTTAACCGTGTGGTGAGCGGTTCGCTTTGATACCAAGCTTCGCCCTCGCCCAACCCTACCTTTTCCATATACTGGCCTATACCTTGTAATATTTAATGTAAATTCAGTCAAAGCTATACGGCTTTCAATTAAATCCCCAACGGGTTTGCCGTACGCTAGTGGTGTAGTTCCACGAAAGCTAGGTAATAAGACCTCACTCAAATCATTTGAAAGGGTTGATTTCCACCCCAAGGGCAGGTTCCATTTCGATTCCATCCCGTCGCTATGTTTGGGACTCTGCCACCAGGTAGTGTTGCCATTAGCCCAACTAAAAGTAGAACCTCCTGTGGACGGCTATAGGCGACAAAGAATTGGCGGTAGAGATCGTCAAACGTGCGATCGCGCCCTCCTCGAATGGGGGCATTCAAATCTGTATGAGGGCGCAGCAAATCCTCCATTGTGTGCGGGGTGCCGCCTCTCTCTGGAAAACGTTTGAATCGGTGTGCAGCGTGGTTGCTCTTAAAGTCAGAGCCAACATCGACGATCGTGAGCGGGAACTCTAAACCCTTTGACTGGTGAATAGACAGAATGCTGAGGCGATCGCGCGGAAACGCTTCCATTAGGTCTTCGTTGACTTTAACTGTGCCAGAGGCGATCGGTGCCAGGAAGTACCGCAGTAGCTCTTTGACGGAGGCTTCGGACAAACCTGGTTCATCTGGGTCGGTTACAACCCTCCCAGAAAAACTACCTACCTGCTGACAAGCTGAAACTTGGCGAGTGAAAACCTCTAGATATATCTGCCCCTCTGGATCGTCATGGAGAAATGGGAAGTAGTGAACCAGCCCATAAATGAGTGCTAGAACGGGAACATTTGGTGACCAGCGAAAACCTGCTCTCCGTGGGTCTCGTAATGCCCAGCATTGAGCAAACTCCAAAAGTCCTGCTGGTGCGCTGGCGGAACTAACCAGCCGGATAGCTGCATCACGCCAATCTGCGAAGGTGTTCGTGATGCTGTCATTCAATCCACTGGTATTGGCTTCGATTGCTCCTCCTGGGTCGAGGCACTCCAGTAATAGCCCACCAAAATAAGCAACAACGTCAATGTCGGTCAGATCTTGCCCTCTGGGATTGAAGACTTTAATGGGTGGGGTCTTGCCCAGCAATTGTTCTCGTAGGAGTAGCGGCAAACGTTGGTTCCCGCTAGTGTTGTATTCTGCTGGACTGCTACAAAGCAGGGCACAGTCGCCTAAATCTCCTCCATTGGCATTACACTCAATCCTGGTGCCGTCAGGAAGGGTATAGCCAATGCCTCGAAAAATGCGGTGGATAAAGCTTGCTAAATCGTTGGCGAGAGTATCCATGTCTAGTCGAAACATTCCTAAAACTGGAATGCCAACATCGGCATTCGGTCCGTGTAAAAGGGTGGGTTTGTTTTGAACTCTGACAGCTTGATAGCCAGGATCAAGTGTTGCGTAGTTGTTAACGAACTGAATGATAGTTCGGGTTGATCGGTAGTTAGTCCTCAGGAAAATAGTGCTTGGCTGGCGATAGAACACTGCTTCGTAGCGATCGCCAAAGTCGCTGAACAGTTCGACGGTCGCTCCCCTAAAGCGGTAGAGGCTCTGGTCATCGTCGCCTACAACTGTAATAGCCCCATCACAGGCTTCGGCCAGTTCAAAATAGATCCCTTCTTGGAGTAGGTTGGTATCCTGGTACTCGTCCACCAGCACAACTTGAATTTGCTGAGAAAATTCGGTCAGTTTTCCCCGGCGTAAGCGGTTCAGAACTTCCTGCTCTAGCAAAGCAAAATCGACCATTAACCGATCGCCCAACTCCTGCTGGTAATCTGCGATCGCCTCTCCAATGAGGTCCACGGCTACTTGTTCGCTATTGGATGAACCGCTGGTGAGAAAATTGCCCCAATCAACCTGGTCTTGAAACCGACGATCCCAAATTTCTTGAAGCAGGTTAGTCTTTTTGCCAACATTCCAGTTCCAACGGGAGCCTTGTAGAGTTAGCAGGAATTCGTCTAACTCCCCGTTTTGATCTCGGCGATCTTTGAATAGCCCTGCTTGGAGCAGAAGCGTTTTGGAGACGAAATCGTCAGCAAGGATAGGAGGTTGGGTGCCAGGATCGCGGAAGTCGCGCAAGATCCGCTCGCAGAGGCTATCGATCGTCCCTGTGAGAACCTGATTGATGTCTACTTTGGCCAGTTCGACTTTAGCCTGGGTAGGAATTTGAGAGTCAGTTTGGAGTGCTTCAAGTAGTTGGAAGCCCCAACCAAGGATGCGCGATCGCAATTCTGCTGCTGCTTTCTTTGTAAAGGTGGTAGCAAGGATAGCTTTAGGTGGGACACCGTCCACCAGAATTAGCTTGAGAATACGGACGGTGAGACAGGTTGTTTTGCCAGTACCGGGTCCAGCCACAATAAAGAGAGGTTCACTGGGAGGTTGGGCGATCGCCTCAGCCTGCTCATCGTTAGGAAGGTTACGGAAAGTACTGTAAGCACGGTAGAACTCTTCCAGGGGGATTAGCCCAAGCCCCTGAGTTGGCTGAGGTGAAGTAAACGTCATGATGCCTAGCTAGAGTGCAGGAGGGGAGGTTATCTTCTTGTTGAATAATTCCCTCAATCCGGTTTAACTTAATCAGCACTACTAACAGGCAAAAATTGAGGTAAGGCATAGCGAATTCACTGAGTCTTTACTCAAGGTGCCTTTTCGTAAAAGTAAGTTGAACTGAGAGCTTTGGCAGATTGTAACTTCAGTGTTTAGTTAATGGGTGACACGCAATTTATTCAAATGGATGACGTTGCTTGAATCAACTGGCGAAGCTCGTGAAGCTGAGAAACATCGCCAACCCAATCCCATCCTGCCTCATAGAGGTTACGCTTTTTGGTTGCGTCCCAATCGCCATCAAGAACGATGGCAAGTTTCGGGAGAGGACGTTGGCTGAATGACCACTGTGAGCGATCGCGTGGATCGGTTCCGTGTGACCAGGCTAGGCGAAGCGCACGACACCGACCTGCTAATTCTTTAGTTTTATCACCAGGATTACTAGGAGCAGACTGAGCTTTTATCATCCACTGACGGTTAAGAGAAAGTCCTTCCATCCAGGTTTCTAACGGTCTTCCATTCCAAATTTTTCCAATTACATCAGTTTGCCAAGAAGGGCAAATTCTCTGACTTCGTGTGTTACTGGTAGCGTTTTCGTCAAAAGCAAAAGCACACAAATCTCCCAGATAATGCTCAAGTAAGATATGAAAACTATTAAGGTCAGCACCAATAATTCGCATAGATTTGGTTTGAATATATCTTCTAATCACCTCTTCCTGCCCACGAATTACTCTTCCCTTTTCTTGAAAAGCTTGAAGCACAGATTTAGCAACAGTTCGCCAGCTAAAGGTACGGAATTCTACTTCGGTCAATGTCTGTCTGCAGCTTCTCGAAGACCAATGTCCACAAATATTTCTGCCTTGAAGAAGGTATCGGCTCAGCTTAGCCTCATCTCCATAAGGTGCATGAGGTTGTAGAAGATGTGGATGGGCGATCGCCTCAAAATTTTCTTTCAATTTGGTCTGAATATCTTCATCACTGGTTAAGCCTGCCAGGTAAAGCAGCATTTCAAAGACCCAATTTTGCTGATGGGTAGAGACTGCGCTTCTTTCAGGACTAAACTCTTTAGCATGGGTTTGTAGCAAATTATCGAGAGTAGCTTCGTCTCCAGTTGTTAAGGCAGTCAAAAACGTCTGACGAATAAAATTCTCTTTAGAGACAACCAACGGCTGGCTCGCGAGATCCTCGAAGCATTCATTAATACCAAGGGTTGCATCAAAACGTCCGAAGGCTCTTTGGATTGCATCTACAAATCCTGGTTCATTCAAATGCTGTCCTAGGTCTTGAAGACAAAGCCGAAGGTCTTGATTGAAACGAATTCTGTGTACGCTTCCTCCTGCAATTGGATTATGAAGGCTAGTCATTGTGCAGAAGGTTTCGGCATCTTGGCTCTTGCGAACATAAACTTGAGAAAGTTCGGAGAAAACTTCAATCAACTGCTGTCGAGGAATTTGTGCAAAAGCTGAAGCTTGAATCAGCGCATCCAAGTTCACCTGATTCTGATCGGTACTTACCAGAGCGTTTACGAACTCATCTAAATCTAGTCCCCCATCGGGAACAAGGTAGTGAAAAAGACGATAAAATAGGTAAACATGAAGTAATCCAATCCTATAGCGACTTTGAGTGTCTTGAAGGTTAATGAGGTTATTTCCAATGGCTTGACTTTGAATAGTTTGAAGCGTTTGCCATTGCGATGTGAGATAGGGCTTTGCCGTTCTGGCTAAGGTTAGTTCTAATAAATTGCTAGTAATTACATCATGCTGCCCATTTATCAAATCAAGCTGTGTACTGCAAGGTTCATAGCTGTTTGGGAAAATCAAAGAAACATCGAAAGATTCAACTAGTGACCAACTTATTGCTCCATACCATCCATTAAATGAGATCGGTATCCCGTCATCTCGTGATGGATCTGGAGGTAGTTCATCGCTAGTGATGTAATCAAAAGGGCTGCTGTTAGGAGGTAGAGCTTCAAAAACACAGTTGATTGCTACAAAATCTGTTCCGATAGCTAACTTTTGCTGAGCTAGCTCTTCCCAAGTTCTCCAAAACTTAAAATTTGAGTTTCGTCGGTTACTCCAATGCGTCACATATAAAATGGCTCGAATACTTGTGTCTTGGCGGATTACAATGTCAGGTTGAATAAAAGTTCCAGGAATAATCACCTGCCCACGGACTGATGGACGAATATAGTTCAGTCCTATATCACTGTCGCGGGTATAGTCTAGATGTAGTAAAGAAGCTTCTAAAAGCTGTTCATAGCGATTTCCTGTCCTATCTCTTGGCATAATTATTCCATCTGATCGAATTCCGGCACCTGCACAGGCAACGGTACATCTTTGTAAGAAGCCGAGACAATTACCTGTCCCTTCCCCATCACCTGTAACTCCCGCTCAAACCCCGACAAATCTGCCGAGGCATTGCGAACAGCCTCTTTCCGTTCTAACTCATTCCCCAGTGCCATCACCAGTTCTGTATTAATCTGCGACAGCACCCCATCATCAATCTCGCTCACCTGCTGGCTCACAACTGTCAGCCCAATGCCAAACTTCCGCCCCTGCCGCGAAATATCCCGGAATACGGAGCCGAACTTCATCCGTTGTGGGTTCAGCACGCTCGGAGCCTCTTCTACAACCACATTGACATAGGGCAATTGATCTGGGCTTTTCAATACACCTCCCTCCCCATAGGGCAACCGCCCATCCTCGACCCGTTGCACCAAATCATCGGCTAAGGTTCGCAGACCCACCTGCCCTTGCTCATCATCATTCCCAAATGCCTCACGGATCGCGCGAGGTAACTCATCCACCCTTGCCACACTCCGTAACGTCCGTCGCAATGTAAAGAGCGATCGCGCCACTACTGTCGTCAGCAAAAACTGCTCCATTTCCCCCATCAAGGTCGTATCCACAATCAAAATTCGACCCCGCTCCAACGCACACAAAATCTCTGGCAACAGCGACTCATACTCATACCCCACATCCGGGTCAAAGGGTAAAAACAGCCTCGTTTGCCCTCGCCGCAAAAAGCTCAGCCTGCGCTGAACGGCTGCCACTGTCCCCGACAGAAAATCCACATTTCCTTCAAAGCCCCCTGCTCCACCCTGCGTATCTCCCAGTAGCACTCGCCCGATCCACTGTTCCCCCCATAGAGCAAACTGCTGCTGAGCGAATGCCACCTGTTGCTCGCTAAACTCACTGATACTGCTCAGGTCATCCGGTAGCACATCTGCCCTCGACAACATGACCTGCCGTTCCAAACCCTTCTCTCCAACCTCCCGTGCAGTCAGGTAATAGAAAGGTTCTACCAGTGCCTTACGCTCTTCCGACGAGTAGCCCTTCACAATGCCATGAACACCGTCCTTACCTCCGATCGCCCCATGCCAAAAGCGGAACTCATCATGAGGATCGATCGCCAGCATACTCACCAAAGGCTTGTTCACCTCTTGACTCTTCTGCTGCGTGGCTGCTTGGTTATAGTCCATCACAGCTTTCAGCAGCACCATCATCAAGTTGCTCTTGCCAGCACCCGTCCTGCCAAACACTCCTAAATGGTGTGACAACGCATAAGCAGGTAGAAATACCTTGACTCCTTCTAATGCTTGCTCTCCCGCTAACAAGTCCCCAACATAAAGCCCTTCATCCCCAAGTTGACTGGCAAGCAGCGATCGCATCACTTCTGCAACCTCAGGCTGCTGAGGATCGACCCGGAATACATTAGATAGGTGTTCTGGCAACCGACGAGGTTTGTGAAACGTCCATTCCCTCTCTTTAGCCTCTGCATAACCCAACACGATACCTGTCAACTTAATCAGCAGTTCCTCTGCCAAATTCTGGCTCAGATAAGAATCTGGCATCGTCAATTTATTACGGGCAATGTCATCTATTTCTAATGCCCGGTTCATGATATTGGCATATTGAGTCGTTCGAAAAATGTAGAAGCGCTCTTGCCCTCCCCGACGACTTGGTAGGAGAAATAAATCCCCCACGGCCACATCCGCATTCTCCGCCACCACTGTTAGCTGGTAAGTGTCGCTTTCAGCTAAGACTCCAAACCGCTTACCCAGCTGCTTGATCAAGCTGTCCATACTAATAACAGCCATCCGTGCTAGTAGATGCGGTAAGCTCTGTTACCCAGCTCAGATGTAGCGTGTCCTCTAGAAAACCAAGATGGAATGATAAAGGTAGCTGCTCAGGAGGTTTCTTGCAGAGAGCAGTTTGCAGCGTAGTAATGAGTTCTTTCAAGAAGTACTGGCTTGAAAGTGAGTTACGAAGCTGTATGTTCTGATCAATCTCCTCTTCATGGCAAATATCAATACCATGAACGAATACAAGCGGCATAGGCTCACTTAGCTAAGATGCGGACTCTGCGAATGGGCATTCACAATCCTAATGGTCATTTTTCTAAAAGTAAGGATTATGAAGGGAAGTTAACGATGACCAGTCGCCATTGAAGGATCTCGGAATAAGTTTGGATTCATCCCTCCAGCGATCGCCTTAGCAATTAGTTGTTTACGGTAGGTAAGTCGTTCAGTTTGAGTCAGGGAGGCGCGATCGTGAGCTGCCTTAATTGGGTAGGGGTAGCCAAAAGCTCGCTGATCATGAGAAGCATAGTCCAAATCCTCAAAAACTCTAGACTCGTTGCGTTGGGTTTCGCTATCATTAGAGCCTTTGATAAAGGTTTTCCAGTAAGCTCGGTCCATATCTAGACGCATTACGGGCGTGTTTTTATGAAAGCGAACTAGATACGAAACGGCTCCCGGTGGTGGCAGGCGTCGCCCTTGAGCCATTGAGAGTGCCCATTGATCCTGATCTGGTTCAGGGACTCTTAAATACCAGTGTTCTGCCACATCCCCCTTTACCAGACCTTGTAGTTCGGCAGCAATTCGCTCCAAAAATTCCATTCCTGGCAAGCCATGCGATTTAGAGAGCGTGAAGAAGCCAATGTCTTGCCCACGAGCTTTTACGCAACAAAGCCGTTTTAGGTGCTCATAAAACAAAGAATTCTTCGGGTTTGTTACCAAAGGTAAAGCAAAGGTAGTGTCCATCAGCAGATAGTTCAAAGGCTGATTGCCAACAAGCAGGCGAAAGGCTGCACCCATCTCAGCGGTCGAGCGCAATTGAATTGCAACATTACCCGTGTCACTGGCATGAGGGCGGATCAAATCCTCAAAGAGCTTTCCAGGTTTGCCTATGCTCTTCTTGCCAGTCTCCTGAGCTTTAAGCTGACGATAATCAGATTCTTGGATCACATCCATTAAAGACCAACCTAACGACATCAAGCCTGCCGCTCGCTCCAAAGCCTTTTCAAAAGCGACTGGCCCTCTTTCGTTATGCTCAGGCAACCACGAAATCCCTAGCGATCGCCCCAAGGGATCTTCTAATTCACGTAAACCATAAGCAAAATCAGCAGCATATACAGTCGCTTGAGCTACCGACATGTAAACAAAAGAGTCAGCGTAGCTTAGCATCGGAAAGTCACCACTACCATCGACGCCCGCTACAAGTAGAGCTTCTCGCTGAGTTGTATGACTAAAACACTGTATACATTTGCGGAGAAGCGCCTCTTCCCCTTCACAAGGGCTAATTTGCCCTTGCCATAACTGCATGTCGCCCACAATTGCGTCTAACTGTTCTTGAAATTCCGCCTGCAAGTACAAATCAAAACGCAACTTTTTGGCTCCCTACTCCATCAATTCTGAACAACCAGTCATACGCTATCGGTAGCCTCCAGTTAGATCGAGGCTATACGACTCTACATTCAACTGGTAGTTCTACTCTACCAATCCCACAGCCCTCTACCATACAAATAGCGAGCAAATCAAAGCCTAAAGAGGCGATCGCACAATGCCCAATACTGATGCAGTGAACGATATTGTCATACGACCAGCCCAACCAGATGACAAACCAGTAGTGATGGAATTCTGCCAGCACACCTGGAAGGATGCAGAAGACTATATTCCTGAAGTTTGGGATAAGTGGCTAGCTGATCCCTCTGGACAGATTTTCGTGGCAGTTTTGCAGGAACGTCCGGTAGCAATGGCACGAGCTGTGAAGCTGTCGCAGCAAGAGGGCTGGTGGGAAGGCTTACGGGTTGATCTTCAATATCGCCGACTGGGTCTGGCAAGAGTTTTAGAAGCTCATATTTCTCAGTACTTGCAGCAAGTTGGTGTGACTATCACCCGCTGTTGCGTCGCAACTTGGAATACAGCTGCACATCCATTTATGAAGCAGCAAGGCTATCACAAAATTGATAACTACATTTTGCATCGAGCCGATGCAACAGACAGCTCTACACCACAAATCTCACGGCTCGGCTTAGAATCCTTTGATGCAGCTAGGTCTCTGGTCCATCAGTCTCAATCCAATCGCTTGTTTGTGTGCCGAGGAGCCAAGTGGCAAGCCTTGACAGCTCAAGTGCTCCGCGATCGCTTAAACCAAGGCTTAGTATGGGGGATCGAACACGAAAAAGTCTTGCAAAGTGTCTTTCTTCAAAGTCATCTAGAAAGTTCTAACGAGGCACTATGGGTTGGTTGTATTGAGGGTAGGGAAGACAGCTTGCCAGTTATGTTGAGTGGGATGTGTCACTTAGCACGGCAGCAAGGCTATGAAGCTGTCAGCGGCTTTTTTCCTAAGAGGGAGCCTATCCTCAACGCACTGCAAAAGGCTGGATATCAGTTGCTCCCAGAAGAAGAGTTTTGGATTTACGAGAAATCCCTTCAACAAAAGTAGGGCCTTCAATCGTAAGCCCTTATACCTGTGTGCGACAAATCTTCTCCAAATGCCTAAAACGAGCAAACTTCAACCCTTGTATTCTCTACTCACCATAAGAACACTAATGCCCTGATTGACGAAACCTTCGATTTCAAATTTAGGAACTGTTTCAGCAGTTAAAATTACTTTGTCACAATTCAGTTCCTGCCGAAAGTAGTTAATTTGCTTCAATGTTTCTCCAAAACCTTGGTTCTCATTTTGGGCGACAACTAGTATTTTTTGACAGGAAATGCCTGTAGTAGTCAGGTCTTCTTGGATGTAAACCGTTACCACTGCGTCTGCTGCCTGGGGATACTGAACAGGCACGCCAACTTGAGCCACAATCTTTTGAATTCTCGACTCTGCTGTGGCAGATACAGCAGGAGGTTCGCACCCTAGGACGAGTGACTTCAGAGCATCTTCATCAGCGATCGCGAGTGCCAGCCATGATTGCTCTTGAAATGTCGGTTTGCGTTCTTCACAGCGCTCACCCAGAGTAGGTTGTTTAGCGCTGCTAGTACTTGTATTGTTATCTGGCTTGCCAAAACTTATAAATGGTCGGCTGCTTAACGTATTCGAGATTGTTTTGAGCACAACAGCCAGTTCATGGATAGAACCTCGTAGTTCTTCCAATACAGGTTGCATTTCCTCTAATTGCTGCTGTTTGCCAGACTGACTGGAAGAAGCCGTTGAGCTTAAAACTTCCAAGGCAGATTCACCCAAGCTGGTTTGAGCGATCGTCTCTAGATCCAACCAAGAGTACGGTTGGTTAGTTGAGTCATTAACTGTGTGAGGTGCTATTTTCCTGAGAGTTGTCCTTCTAGGAAGTTGAGTTTTGCCGTTGCAGATAGAGGCGATCGCCGCTCGGCTCACCCTCGTTCGTCTTCCGGCTTCGTGTAACGATCCACACCGCCGAACTGCGAACTGCACAATGGCAGCTAAAGTAGTTGCGTTCGCTTTTTTGGCATGATTAGCTGATCTCATTCGATATTTAGGCTTGTAGCAAAACCTCAGATCGAAACGACAGCTCAGATCGAAATGACAAGCTGGCTCAGAATGACAGCTCAGATTGTCATGAGAGCTTGCACTTGTGGTTTCGCAAGTTGCCGAATGAATCGAGTGGGTGTATTACCAACTCTTCATTAAAGATGTTGGATGTGGAAAGGGCAAATTCATACCCGCACCGTGCGGGGATTTTATAAAGTTCGATCGCGCTCGTTCCTGCACAGCCGCTGCCACAATTCCTCTGGGATTTGCTCGTAGTACTCCCATAGGAAATCTATCTCTGCTAAACGCCTCAGGTAAATTGACTCCGGCAGTTGGCTACTTCGACTTTGTTGAAACCAGCGATCGACGGTTGACTCAGAGCAACCGCAGATTTGAGCCATTTGAGCATGAGTTACATTCCACTTAGCGTAGAAGTCCGTGGGGGTCATGCCTAGCTGACAATTACGGTAAAGGTTCAGCAGGGTCTGTTCTCGGTTGCCCAACTGTCTCAAGCTCATGACCGATCCTTCTCCAAGCTACCTTGATGACAAGTGGTGGTAATCAGTAGCTCCAAATCGCTTTCCCAAGCAGTATCAGACATGACCCAGGCTCGTGAAGGACTATAGCGATCGAGCCAGATGACATATTTCCAAGCCCACATCTTTAACTGTGAAGCAGGGGCATACTGAAGGCCTGTGATGGTGCCGAAGTCTTGGGATGGTTGGGGTTGCCACTGCACGCGATCGCCAAGTTGGAATTTGGGAATTGGGACTTGCTGTGGAAAGTCTCCCGGTAAGGCATCAAGAGCGATGGAGTCCATAAGACGGACGATGAATCAAGCAGAAAGTAGGGTAGGCACTCTCTATACTACAGCGCAATGACGCAACGACGCAATAGCTATAGTGGCAAATTGAGTTTTTAGCGAAATGCTGTGTAAAAATTGACGCCGAATCAAGCTGTAGGATCAAATGGCACAGGAAAGTAGAGAGGTTCGGGGAAGGATTCCTAAGGATTTGAAGATTGCCTTTGAGGTAGCTTGTGTACGCATGGAAATTACACAGGCTGCTGCATTGGAGGAGGCAATTCGCGATTGGTTAGTTAAGAAAGGGTTGCCTACTAGTGATGAGGGGAAACGGTAGAAGTGAAAATCCCTAAATTCTTAGGTAGTACTTCAAGTTAGTACTAATCCTGGGCAGAAATCTCTTCTGGATAAGGGTTACGACAGGACTTGGAAGATTAGGCTCAAAGAGAGCGGAGTGCTAAGCAAGCATAATCACCTCCAAGACTTGCTCAAAAGATCACCCCTGAGCAAACAGCCTCTCAACCGGGATATGGCCTTTGAAAATAGCGTGATCGATAGCGATCCTAGAGACTCTTTCAGTCCCGTAAACCGGGATATGGCCTTTGCAACTCCGTAACTGCTCCAGCGCCTCGTCAGCGTCTGCAAACTTTCAGTCCCGTAAACCGGGATATGGCCTTTGCAACCGAGGCTTCAAAAAGACAGTTGGTGAAAGGTTTCTAGAAACGATTTTGGCAAACCTCGAATTGAAATGTCAAATACTGCTTTCAAATGACTTACCATCGTTTTTCTATCCAAACTTAAAAACCGAAAAGCCTTATCCGCTAAGGGCTCTACTAATTATGATATAGCTCCTGGGATTTTGAATCACGCTTTAGCTTGCCAAAGATTGCATCATGTTGGGGGCAATCTGATCCAATCTCGTTTGTCCCATTCCCATCGCTGTTTTTCGCCCTACGCCAGAAAAGAAGGCAAAATGAGCTAATATCGTAGCGGCTTTTGCCTGTTCTGGGTCGGGAAATCGGTATGTAACCCAACCCACTGCTCCAAGTTCAACTGAGTTTTTGATTTTTACCTTTTCGGTTCTCAGCTCATAATCAGAAACCCACCCATTCCAATGAATTTTAGGAAGCTTTAGGTTTTCTGGGGCAAACGCATTCCATCGGCGATATAAGCTGCCAAATGCTGCTTCAAGTAAAGGAAAGGCTTGAATTCCCTGCCCGGTATTCAGCTTGAAGCTAACTGGAGAAAGATACTTCAATGTCAGCTCGTTCAAGATGAGCGGCGTTTTAGCAAGCAAAGTATAACTAGATGAACAAACCCATAAATCAGTGCTGGGCAACATGTTGATGCTTTGAATGACAAAGGGGAATTCCGCCAAAGAGAATGGTGTGTCTTCCAATTTTTGGAACCCCTCTAGAAGTGGTTTCATAAGATTTCCACTCAATAGTCCAATCCGAAAGTGGAATTCATTTCCTGCCTTTGCCTCCGTTTCTTGGCGTTTACTCATTAATCCGGAGATAATAAAGGGTGACTCTTGGCTCTTGTGAATTGCTTCAGAAACGTTTGGGTCACCCTGACGAAACCACTCCAAGACTTGGGCATGAATGGCTCGATTGCAGGCCGAGGGCAAAGGTCCACTCCTAGCAGCTCTCAAATGAATAACCAGAGTTTGTAGCGTTTCAGGCTCAACAGAGAGCAGGGGCATAATTGGCTCCATATGCTATTCCGCTTGGTAAGCAAATTTGGTTTGGCAATTCTTCTAGGGCTCGCCATTTTGCTGGTACTTCGTGCTCAAGCGGTCGATCAATTTTCCAGTAGTCACCGGATAGTTGGGCTTGACTTAACAGGCTCACAGGGGGCATAACAATCCGGTTGTATGACAGTAAGCGAGTTGAACTGGGCAAATCTATAGGATTCAAGGGATGCTGGCAAGTATAGTCACCTGATTCTTGGTTGATCCTCACTTCAGGAATCAATTTTGTCTCCACTCGTATCTTGGCTGCCCACTTACCCAACCTGATCCAACGAGGAATCTGAACGATTTCAGGAGCAATAATATAAGTTTTGTAGGTGCTGCCTACTGCTAGTTCTTTTGCTCGTCCGTAGCTAAGAGGATAGTTACGATCGTTCCCCTTCCCTCCTAATGGTCTGGACTTCTCATGATAAGCAGCTTGAGATACTTTAAAGGTGTTGACCTGATAAGAGTACCGTATCGGTAAAGCTGGGAAGACGTAGATACCTGATTCATTCAAGCTGAGTAAATTTTGCTCATTATCAGCCTCTAGGTAGCCGGGGCGCTGAGCGATCGCACCTTCCAAGCGGTAAGGTCTGGGAATGTAGGTGCCTTCGAACAGGGCATAGCTAAGTGCCCAGTTATGAAGGTATTTCTCCGTCTCATAGAGGGTGCCCATTTCACGCGAGGCAAAGAAGACATTGTCGTGGAGAGTTAGATGGCATAGATAGAGAACCATTCGAGTACCTCTCAAATAGAAGATCCTTGCCTTGCTTTTTTCTTCCGTTCAGGAAAGAGAGCCCCATAACTTTCGGAGTAGGACTGGGTCTGCTGGTAAAGGGTAGTCATAATGGTTCGCAGTTTCACCTCGTCCTGATAAATGCCAGTGACTTCTTCCAGAAGTTGTTCTAGCTCAAATCCAAAAACTGTGGTGCTGCGAACGGGCTCCTGCTTCAAACAAGTTTCTGCAACTATTGCTGCTTCCTGCCGAAGTTCCCCAATCGATACGTGAATATCACCCTTTGTGTTCAAGGCATCATAGAGTGCTTGAGTGAAATGCAGGTTGCTGAAGATTTCGCCATCACAGAAGGCAAGACCAACAATGTGATTGGTCATCGTCCCAGTTCGAGATTGAAACTGCGATGGGAGACTTCATATGGACTGAGTGAGAACCCGGAGTCTGAGTAAACCTTAGACCGCTCTGATCCTTTGTCGCCAATGCCAAATCCATAAAGGATACAATCTGGACATCTTTTGCATGATTTCTGACCGTTGTATTCGCAAAAGCCAGTCTCGCCCTCTACATCACTGGTTAAGCCTAGCGATCGCAACAATTGCCGTCCTACCAGCCGTTCTGGTGTCACCTGCTTGCGCTTAAACATAACTAATCGGCTGATCAATTGCCTAGATTTTTCATCCTCAGAGTTTAAGCCTGCTTGAGTTCGGGCCGTATTGAGCACCCCATCCGTTTGAAAGACCGGAAATGATTGGCTGTGACGTACCAGGAAAACGTGAACATACTTCCCCGATGCCAAACGGGGAAAAGCAGGATGGAATTGAGGTTTCAGATTTTCTAAGACACTCATAACTGTGCTCCTTCAACTTCCTGCTTTTTCGTTTTGGGTTTAGTTTCCTCCATTGCCAATAAGCGGTAAGCAAACTCGGCACCTGATTTAATCCGGCTGCGGTGTTCTTGCAGAAGGGCGCGATCGCCCTTGTATTGCCCCAGAAATAAATCGTTGACACAGGTGCTTACGAACTGGTGAACTGCCTGTATTTCGTTATTGACACGAATTTCAATCGATAAAGAGTGATCCTTGACGAGAGGACGTCTCTTGGGCTCCTGCCGTCTCAGAGCGTCATGTAATCGTTCCGATGTTTGCAATATTAGGGTTTCGATCGGTAAATCGCTGGGAGTTGACAGGATATCTTCTAAAACCTTTGATAGGGGAAGGAGAATCGCGTAGGTTGATTTCGCTACATGGACTTGATAGAACACTCGATATTCCTGAACTAACCGTTGAGTTATGTCAAGTTGTTGTTTCATAGCCGGATTTCCTGCTGTCCAAATCTGGGCAAATTTCCAGTATCTTTGAACTATTTCATCGGAAAGGACTGGAAAAGATGCATGGGCAAGACTAAAAATAGCTAAGACATCGTCTGTAATTGCGTGTACAGTACCAGGAAAAGCTTGCCAACGAGGGTCAGGAGGCTTCGACCGACAGTCAAGATGAACGCTGTAAGCAATCAATAAACGATTAAGCCAATCACTCAGGTGTTTGACCTGTCCCTTTCTCTCCTCTTCCAGATGAATGCGGGTTGGCAAATCTAACAGGTTCCAGAAGCTAGCGGGTCCATCCACCTGAACTGTTGTTAGAAATTCGCTATCGCTATCTCTGTTGTAGGGTGGTGCAGAACTGGTGGTAGCGGTTACTTTAATGCCTAGCACCAGTGGAAGTGCGATCGCCAGAAATGCAGGTTCAATCCAGGCATCTGTCGTTGTTTTTCCCCTTTGTAGTGGTGTAAGTCATTGCCAGGAAAGTGAGGTTGTGCTGACTCTCCTCGTTAGAGTTGAGCTCATTTTTCAACCAGGGATAGAAGCGCAAAGCATTGGCATCCATCCCATGCTCCTGCCAGAACCGGCGAATTTTCCATAGATTGACTCGTTCGAGTTGCTTGGCCAGGATATGAATGACTTTTGTAACCGGAGGAGCGTGAGCAAAGGTAGGAGAAAAATATAAAAAAACGGGCTGTCGCTCTTCCAGTTTGCCTGGAGAAAATGACCAGAATGCCTGCCGTAAGAGCATCTCTAATGACCAGATTTTAGAAATGCCTCGCTTCAGTTGCCGCCCTCCTAACGGATTTTTGTTGCTATACTGCTGGGGCTTAAAGGGGACAACTGAAGCCATTTGAGCTTCTGAGACGAATTCACCAGAGCTGAGGGAGCAAATCGGTTGTCTAGCAGCTTTTGTCTTCGCAGCCATATACGTTGCCAATTCATGTTCGAAGGATGACTCTGGGCTATCCCATCCTGGTAACTCTAAATATTGAACCAAGTAGCGATCGAAGGCTTCACGAGTGGCACTGGTTAGAACTGGAAAGAGTTTTTTCTCCTCAGCCCAGATTGTTAACCGGCTAGCTATTTCTTGAAGTTTTCTAGTGACAGATCTCAAATCTAAGTGAGGGCTGTTAGCGACATAATAAGCGGCTGCATGATACCAGCCCAAATTCACTCCTCCTGTATGAATCTGAGCTTGCTCCCAAGTGATAGCAGATTGAATGCCCAATTGTTCCAGAATCCACGCAATGAACTCTGAATTGCTTCTAAAAAACTGCTTTTGCAAGAAAATGATAAATTCTGCAATGCGATCGCTTCTCAAATCTGCACCTTGAGACAGGAATTTCCGCTCTAATGTAGTGATACTTAAATTCATGAGGCGTTTAGGTGTTGCAGGATCGATTTCATTTTTAATCGTGGCTTCAACGATACTAGGCAAACCCTGAATCAACTGGGCTGGAGAAAGGAGTTCGAGGATTTGAGGTGCTGCTTTTAATCCCTTTCCGTCTCGCTTGAATCCAATCTCTCCCACTAACATGTTGGTCACCAATTGGTCACTAATCTGTTCCCATATAAATTGCTGGAGATCCATGCGATTGAGTAAGTTGAAACCTCGTGGTGCAAGGTAGACAACCCCTTCGGTAAAGCATAGAATTGGTTGCCAATTCAACTTCTCAGTGAAGTTCAGGACAGCATTATGGATGCTGTTAGTGAGCAGTCCAGTACAGTTACGGAGACGGTGATAGATTAGAGTGCGATCGATCCCCAATTCCTTCAGCAGCGCTGGCAAGCGATCACCTGCCGATGTAGTAACAATATCGACAGGACTAGTGAGTTGAGCGGCGATTGTACTAAATGAGAGTAACGGGTGCAGAGTGAGCCTCAGACGCTGGTCAGGGACTCTGAAACCATTTCTCTTAGCTGAGGTATTATTGTCTGAATTTTGAAGAGTAATTTGAGTGAGATAATCAATCTCTGGCAAGTACTCACGCCACTGTGGCCAAAACATATCCAGATTGAGTACTTCTCCTAGATTAATATCTGGAGTAAGCAGTGGAGCTGTTACTCTGCTTGAATAGCAACTGTTATACCCCTGCAAGGTAAACCACACACAGAGTAAGCATTTCTCATCCTTAGATAGTGCGAGTTCTTCATTCAGAAGAGGGATTAAGCTCCAAACGATTAGCAGGCTATTCAAGATATTAATCAGTAGACTTTGGTTTAAATGTTTATCACTACTGATCAACTGTCTCGTTTGGTTTTGCTCTTGCGTTAGCGTTTTCCAGTAACTTTTTGTCCTACAAAACGTAGATGCTCTTCCAAACTCTTGTTCTACAGCAGGTAGTACTACATTGATGTAGTTAAATAGTACCGAATCAAGGCTGTGCGGTAGAGTTTCGAGCAGGAGGGTTTGGAGAAGAGTTTTCATGGCAGACCAAAATAGAGTTTAAGGCTGCTAATTCTCCTAATATTAAGGTGAAAACCTGAAAAAGCCAGAAAGATAACACTTTCTCTTGAATTAAATTTTGCTAATAGTTTCAGAAAATTGTCTTGTCTCTGAGACAAGACAATTTTCGATAGAATCACAATAAGGAGCAATATTTTCTTTGTTGATTTTGTGATGTTATAGATAAAAACAATTTGTGCTTCATTTTGAATGGAATCTGTCTTGTCTCTATGACGAATTGCGAGAAGAATCATATTGGAAATCAATATTTTTTTAATTGTTTCTGTACTATTAAAGAGGTTAAATAGAAAGAGGCCTCATAGTAGCAACAAGCTAGATGGTTATAAGTTTTGAGAAGTTAAACCTTCCAACTATCCCAAAGCGAAGTAGACTTTATCACTTAGATCCGCTCAAGATTGGCACCCCATATGTTGAAGGCCTAATCAGCTATATTTGCCGTCTAGCTGAAGCTCATTGTGTTTCTCCAGGTATTCTCATAAAGAAAGAGATTCTGCCCAGCTTTCGGAAAAATTACAGTATTAGTGTTGGAGGGGCTTATGCATTGCAGGAGAATGGCAATAATGTTCTGGTATCTTATTTACCCAAACTACCCTCTCGGAAAAATTTGAATGAGTATGGGCTGCTAGCTTGGCAGTACCTTGAAGGACTTAAGCCTATAACAATGAGGGAAGATTTAGAAGCATTAGTGATTCCTCTTGAAGCTTCCAAAATCTTGCCGAGAATAGTGGATAGTGACCTAACAAGGGATTTACGAGCTTGGTGCCCTGAATGTTTTCAGGCATGGCGTACAATCAATCATCTCATTTACGAACCACTTCTCTGGTCAATTGCTGCTATCACTATTTGTCCTGAACATCACAAACTCTTACAGTCTCGATGTCCACACTGTAATAAGTCACAGCGACCACTCACAGCTAGAATGCGTGTTGCTCACTGTTCTCAATGTATAGGTTGGCTTGGTGTTCGCTTAGGGCCAGCATCCGAAAAAGAACTTGCAACTGCAACAGACCTTGAGGGGCATCTTGAGATTGCCAAGCACGTCATGGAAATACTAAGCCTTTAGAAATTCCGGCGTTGCTGAGTCAAGGTATGAGTCAAATGCTGTAAACCCTGAAAACCTGTTCAAAACTTTTTAAAATCATACTTCTATTCAGCAACACCGAATTTTTTTGTAGAAATATCAAAACAACAGGTCTCAGATTTAAAGCTTTTCAAGAAAGAGCTATTCAACCTAAACAAGTGATTAGGTTTAGGTCAATTATCAATAGTAGAAGGGGAATGATTGGCGATGTCTGCTAGGCAAAGGATATGCAGGAAATTTCAAACTTTTCTGTAGAGTACAACCTTTCAAAAAGTTCTAATTCGGAGGGATAATACTCATGATGAATGATGTTGAGTTTGAGGCTTGGTGTTGTCATCTTAGCCTCAGTGACGAAGCCATAAACGAAATACAGAAAACTCGCTCTTCCGAGCCATCCCGTTTAGTTGATGGAGGGAAAAAGAGCGTCTCAGGTCGATTTCCTAGCCTCAAAATGGGGAGAACCATTCAGTTTGAGTCACATCAGAATGAGTTGGCGCTGATTTACAAACTTGAATTTGATCATGATGTCCTTGAGTACTGGGACCAACCTCCTACAATCTATCTGGAATACCTCAGTAAGTCAGGAAGGCGTAATCGCCATCCTCATACACCGGACTTTTTCGTAATTCGGAGAAATAGTGCTGGCTGGGAGGAATGCAAAACTGAGCAGGAATTGCTCAGACTAACGGAGAAAAGCCCAAATCGTTGGACGAGAATAGAAGTAAATAGTGCTTGGAGCTGTCCACCTGGACAAGAGTATGCACAGCAGTTTGGGCTTTATTATGCTGTTCGCTCCTCTGCTGAAATTAACTGGATCTTCGTTGAAAATTTTATTTGGCTAGAAGACTACTTCACTCATAAAGCTCTGGAAGTTAAAAAAGTACTAGTTTGTCGTATTCAAGCCTTAGTGAGGGCTGAGCCAGGTATTACTCTGAATGAAATATATCAACATGTGGGAGAGGCTACTGCTGATGATCTAAATATTTTAATTGTCACACGTCAAGTTTTTGTAGATCTTGAGAAATACCTCATTTTTTTGCCTGAACAGGTTAAGGTTTTTGCCGACCAGGATACATATGACCACTACAAGTTAATAACATTTGTTGAAGCACCAACAGTTTTAGACTCCAGAAAACTAGATATCACTATAGGTAAGATAATCGATTGGGATGGGGTGAGTTGGACAATCATTAATACTGGCGAAACCTCCATCACGTTGAGTAGGCCAGACGGTGAATGCAGTACCCTAACCAATAAAGCCTTCGAAGCCCTAGCTCGTGATGGGAAAATTATTGGCTTGTTACAAATCTCTGAGGTTTCTTCTTCTGAAGTTGAAGAATTTTGGAGAAGAGCAAGTAAGCGGGATCAAGAAGTAGCTTACTCTCGTGTTAAAGAACTGGAGCCATTTTTAAATGAGGAAAGACCACGTAAAGAACTTAACCGGACTCAGCGACGATGGCTCTCTAAATATTTAAAGGCGGAGAAGCTTGTTGGTAACGGTATCGTTGGCTTGTTTCCAAATTACCAAAATCGAGGCTGGCGACGTGATGGCATTGAGCCTGAAGTTCAACGCCTAATGGAACAGCATGTAGAAGATCACTACGAAACTGTAAAACAAGAGTCTGTTCGCCATGCTTACAGAATGTTCAAAGTTATCTGCCACGAGAAAGGGTACAAACCGCCAAGCTATGAATCATACCGTTTAGCTATAAATAAGCGCCCAATTCATGAACAAATCGAAAAGCGTATGGGAGCAAGAGCAGCCTACTCAGAAGAGGATTTTCATTGGTATCTATATCGTGAGGAGACACCAGCGCATGGTCGTCGCCCTTTTCAAATTTGCCACATGGATTGCACTTTAGTAGATGTTGAGTTACTCAGTGAAATCATGCTTTACCTGGGTCTCGATCCAAAGGAACTCAGGGGACAGGCTGAGATGGGTCGAGCTTATGTTATTACCCTTATGGATGCTTATTCCCGTAAAGTTCTTGCCAATTACATGACATTTGATCCACCGAGCTATCGCTCAGTCATGATGGTACTGCGAATTTGCGTTGATAAATGGAGACGGCTTCCTCAAATTATCGTAGTGGATCGAGGCTCGGAATTTGACAACGTCTATTTTGATGTTCTTCTTGCTCACTATCGAATTACTAAGAAACAGAGACCGTCAGCCAAGCCTAGGAATGGTTCAGTTATGGAATGTTTATTTGGGATTGCCGATCAGGAGTTTTGGCACAACTTAATGGGCAATACTCAAATTATGAAATCAGTGCGGCAAGTTACTAAGAAGGTAGATCCTAAGAACAACGCTGTTTGGACACTGGCAAGACTATACCTTTTCTTCCGTATATACTGCGATGAAATTTATGATACTTCCCCTCATCCTGCCATCAGGATGAGCCCTCGCGATACCTTTAGAATTGGTTTGGAACGTAGTGGACTCAGAGGACATACACTAATTTCCCCAGAGGAGTTTAAGTATTGGAGCATGCCAGAGCCTCGCGATCGAGGCGGGCAAAGGCAAGTAACTGCTAAGGGTGTGAAAATCCACTACATCTGGTATTGGCATGAATCCTTCAAAACAATCCGCCGAAGATCTAGGGTTGTTAAGGTAGATGTCCGGTTTGATCCCTTTGATATTACGGTAGCTTATGCCTATGTCGATGGTGAGTGGGTTAGATGTCGTCCCAAACGCTTAAGTGAGCTTGAAATACTTTCGGGACGCTCGGAAAAAGAAATGTTGACTGCTGCTGAAGAGATTAGAAGGCTGAATAAGCTTCAGGGTAGAGATTTCATAGATGTCACAGACAAGAAACTGGCTGAGTTCTTTAAGCATGTTGAAATGGCGGAAACTGCCCTTTCCACTGCTTGGCGCGATGCAAAGAAGAAGATAGCGATTCAGCATTGGCGTGATGTTGAAAGGCAGATTATCCATGCCCTAATTGAAGAAAGTGAAATTGAACCGGAGACGAATCATCTACTGAGACTGTTGAATCTCCCAACTCCACAAGCTGACACCACCTCAAATCATGAGTTGAATGACGGGGATTTCAGCACTGATGGATTTGATAATGAATATGAATTCGATCTCAATATTGACCTCAACGCTAAACCCTTTGAGCCTTTGGAGGTTTGGTAATGGCTTCTGAACACGATTTTTCAATTGAACTACTTGACTTATCCATTGATCAACGCTTGGAATTCTTCAAAAATCCTGGCAAAACAATAATGCATCGCAACCTGAAGAAGACGTTTGAGCACCTCTATCGGATTGTTCGTAACCCTGCTGGTGCGAGCTTAATTCTAGTTATAGGTCCATCAGGGGTTGGTAAATCTACGCTGCTAGCTTTACTGCAAAGAAAGATATTGGAGACTAGTTTAGCCCGTATGGAAGTTGATTTGAGCTGGTATCCCATTATTTGCATTGAAGCTCCAGCTGTTAATCGCGGCTTTAGATGGAGACCTTTCTACAAAGAAATTTTGTTGGCAGTAGACGAACCATGTATCGAGAATAAAATTACTTATGATGAGGATTGCCTTCGCCGCAACAAAGATGGAAAACTAATTGTTGCTACTAGGGCTACAGAAGACTCATTGCGCCTTGCGGCTCGGAAGGTTTGCTTACACCGCAAACCCTATACTCTAGCAATAGACGAGTTTGAGCATATTGGCATCTCAGCCACTAACGAAGATATAGAAGCCCATATGCACTGTGCCAAATCGTTCATCAATGAAAGTAAGGTACCTTGGACGGCATTTGGAACTTATGAAATGCTTGACTTTCTAGAAATAAACGATCAACTCAGCCAACGTGACAGAATCATTCATTTCCCACGTTACCTCGTTGAAGCTGATGAGGATGTAGCAGAATTCAAGCGAATTTTGGAACAACTACTGCGGCGCATGCCCCTTCGACAGACACCTCGATTGACTAGTAAGCTTTTTGAGTTGTGCTACATAGGCAGTATTGGCAAAATTGGTACACTAATCAACTGGCTAACAAATGCCTATGATCTTTGTCTCTCTGAAGAAGCAAAGACATTAAGTTTCACTCATCTTGAGGAGACAATCAAACCTGAATTTGAACTTGCAAAGATGCTTGACGAAGCAGAAAGAGGTGAGGCAAAACTAATAAAAAGCAAAGAAAAGAGAAGAGCATTTCGTGCCAGACTAGGTTTTGAGCAAGGCGCAGAGGGGTCATTGGCTCAATTCAATAACAGTACGAACTTAAAAAGCTCGGACTTGTCAGAAATGTCTGAAATTCAGCCAGAGCAGGAAAATAAATTAAAGAAACAAACGAAACCGTTCAAGCGATCGCCTAAACGCGATCCCGTTGGAGACAAGCAAGTATGAGATTATTTAGCAAGCTTTTAACATATAAACTTTTCTTGGATATGAAGTCAGTTCATTTTTATATTTATACAGCAGTCCTCAATCATTTCTAAATTAAGTATGTCTTGTGAGAGGTGTGTCTAGAGAACGCATCTTCCACAAAATATCTAGGATTGCTATATCAGCTTTGCCTCTAGAGGCAAACTAGTTAGCTGAAATAATTTAGCTCTTGAATGGGATCAACATGGGTTCCGGGTAAATGTTATTTCAATGAAAACGAACCAGCTTTACCATGATTTAGAGCTGCCTTCACATCTTTGCCGCAGCCGTTTGTTCTGCATAGAACCTGTAGGGATTGGAACGCAGCTAACAGAGAGCTTAATTAGTCTTACTGTTCGATTGGCAGAAGCACACTGCCTTCCTCCAGGCATGCTTATGGAAAAGGAAGTTGCACCTATTATCGCTAGGACGCATGGTGGTAACTTACATAAAATTTATAGTCACACAGCAGCGTTAAATAGCACAGGAGTAATGGCTTTAAATTTAGCGTCTGCCTTAGAAAAGCTAAGTGGACAAAAAAATCTCCATTTACTTACGTTGGCACCTTGGTCGGAGTTGATGCCATCAAGGAAATTATTGCGGCGGGATCGCGCTTGGTGCCCAGTTTGCTATGAAAATTGGTATACAACTAAGAATGTAATTTATGAGCCTTTACTCTGGTCTTTAGAGGTTGTCAAAGCATGTCCATCGCATCGCTGTCTTCTACTGGAAAGCTGCCCTTACTGTCATCAAAAGAACCTTCCCCTAGCATGGAATTCGCGACCAGGCTATTGCTCGAAATGCCAGGAATGGCTTGGTTCACTACCTAGCAACTTAGCTGAAAATCTCAAAAACTTCTCCGAAGATGAATCAAAAGCATTAATTTGGATAGCTGATTCAGTTGGGGATTTGCTCGCTTCTACCCCTTATCTGACCTCACCTGTTACCAAGGATAGCTTTGCTCAAGCCTTTAGAGCACACATCAATCTTGTGTCTAACGGAAATATAGCTGAGTTTGCACGCCAACTTCAACTACCAAAAAATACTGTCTGGCTTTGGTGTAATGGTAGAAATCTGCCACAGCTAGACACGTGGGTACACATCTGTTATCGCCTCAATTCCTCCTTAATAGACTTCCTAACTCAGAGACCAGAACAAGACATTTGTCTAACTCCGGTAAAGGTCTTAGGACCTTTACACTCTAAACCAAGAGCTGAGCCCAGAGTAATTGATACAGATCACCTGGAGCAGCAATTAGAGATTATTCTTCTCAACCATGAGTGTCCACCACCACCGATGGAAGAAGTTGCGAGACGCCTAGAGATTCACAGAGAAACAATCTTCAGGCTTTTTCCAGAAATGTGTCGAGCAATCTCCGCTAAGTATGATCAGTTTCAAAAAATTCGTCATCATCGAGAAATTGAACAAAGTCGCAAAGAAATCAATCAAGCTGTTCTAAAACTTTATAGTGAGGGCTTATATCCATCTGAAGGACAGGTAGCTCAACTCATGAGCAAACCTGGTTACTTACGATACAAGCAAGTACGTGCAGCTATAAAAGAGGCAAAGTTGGAATTTAACACTCAAGGTAGAAATCTACCCAACAGTTAATTTCGGTAATGTTTGTATCTTTTCGAGCAAATAGGAGAAGCTCTACCTCAATAATTTTGGAACTGTAAAGCTTTCACAAAGACCTCTAGACCCTCAGCAAGTGATCTAGAAGAGATAATAAGCTAAGCTTATAGTACAGTCAGAATTGTCGCTTGGATTTGCAGAGTCCAGGTAAAGCACTAAGTGTCCAAGGTCCGTTACAAGCATTAAGTGGCAATTCTGGACAATTAATGCTTGTTGTCCCAAAATAGCTCTTTAACGGACAAAAAATGTACCTATGGAGCTAAGCGGATTCGAACCGCTGACCCCTTCAATGCCATTGAAGTGCGCTACCAACTGCGCTATAGCCCCTTATATTTCGCGTTTACAATTATGCCTTAGATTGTAGAGATTCGTCAAGTCAATCTAAAAACTTTTTGAAACCCTAATGCTTGCGAGGCAGGGCTGAGATAGATTTCTAAGGCAATCTGCCCCAGTAGTATAGAAATCGTGAAGGGCTTAGAATTAAAGACTGCTTGCTGTTCTTTAGTGATCTGCTGCCTACCTCAACCATGACTGAAACCTCCTCAAATGCTTTCAACCCAAATTCTCAAGATCCCCAAGCTGCTCTGGATACAGACACCTTATTGCGATCGCTGCGTCGCAAAGAAGGATCTTGGGTAAAGTGGGGTCAAGCTTGTCAGCAGTTGCAAAAAGCAGGTTTCAACCCACAAAAGATTTTTGAGGAAACAGGATTTGAGCCAATTCAGCAAAATCAAGTCATTGTAGGGTCGCAGGTTTTCACCTCGATGGTGAATGCGGGAGTCTCGGAGGCAACCCGACAACACTTTGAGCGTAAAGGTAGCGATATATTGTACGAGTTTCGCATTCTGAACCAGGCAGAGCGAGCTGCAGCAGCAGACTTTGTAGTTGAGAAAAATATTGATCTTGATGATTCGCATGATTTAGCCAAAGCGATGAAAGATTTGTCTCCTCGGAGCACTCCACCGGAGGGTTTTACTAAGCATCCAGGAGATGCGATCGCCTACCAGTGCTGGAAGTTAGCCCGACAACACAGCGACTTGCAAGACCGTTCGCGCCTGATTGCCAAAGGATTGCGGTTTGTCAACAGCGTCGCAGCGCGGCAAAAACTAGAGCAGTTATTGACCGATTTCAGCATCACTTCCTCTCGTTCTGCTCCTCGCTTACCGATTTATCGGTTAGAAAACGAAGAAGAACTGCCACGGGTACTGCCTGTCGTGGGTAAATTGCCCTTGAGCCTAGCCGATTTGCAAGCAGTGCCGCTAACCGAGGAGGTTGGAGCCTTTCGTATGGTGCAATTTTCTGGGACTGGGGCTTGGGTTCCAGTTCCAGGCTGGAAAGTGCTCTTAGGTGCAGAAGATCCAGTGGTCTTGCTATGTGACAGCAATCATTTACCTGCGCCGCTGCCTGGCCAGCCAGAAGAGATTTTGGTGGTGGTAGACCGAGCCCAGCGCCAATGGAATGCCAACAGCTATTTCGTGGTGGCTCAAGACCAGCAGCTAGAGTTGCAATGGTTCGACGAGGCTCCTAGCTTGTCCCTCTTAGGTCAAGTGATTCTAGTAGTGCGTCCGAAGCGAATTATCGATGAAGACTTGACGAAGGATGCTTGGCAGATTGATGAATAGCTTGAATGCAATAGTTGTCAGAAAACCCTGAAGAAATATCTGCCTCTAGTTGGAGCAAGTTTCGCTTAAAAATGTCAAAATAGATACAGAAGTGAAAACGAAATCGTTCATTTCTTTGGATGAGTTTAGTAATTGACGACTAAAAGCAGCCAAGAAACGGAAGTAGGGAGTGATCCCGAAGGAACGCGCCTCATATCACTACAGTTCTAATTTGAGGCGAAAATCATGCAATTGACCTATCGTGGCAGTAAATACGAATCCAACACTCCTACTGTTGAAACTACTGCTGGAGAGACCGGAAAGTATCGGGGTTTGGATTGGCGCTTTCGTAACTTCAAAAAAGCACCCGTTCAACAAGCGAGCTTAGACTTGAAATACCGTGGTGTGGCTTATCGCACAAGCGATCGCCCAGATGTGAACGACGCAGTAGCCAATGAAACGGCTGTGGTCGCAGCACCTCTGGCTGAATCTATTAAAGCGACTGGCTTATCGACTGAGAACAGAGCCCGCACCCGAATGACGCAGCAACATCATCTGATCAAGAATCGCCAGCAAACTCTACTGAGTCGCTCTGCGGCTGAAGCGGGGTTCACGCATCTAAGCGATTATTGGAATCACATTCAAGGTGACATTCATCCGACATTTCGGCGCAATTACGAGCGTAGTCATGTTGCTCTCAGCTAATTAATCCCGATTAATCGGCACAACTTAATCTCAATGCCCCTGCAATGCGGGGGTATTTTTTTGGGGTTAATTTCTGCTAATACAGTGAGGAACTGCTTCTACTTAGGCAGATTGCTTTATGTCCTCACAGTCTTACGATTTAATTCTGCGTCATTGCCGTCTATTGCGATCGCCAGATGCTTTAGAGTCTGTGGATGTTGGCATCCAAGCAGGCAAGATTATGGCGATCGCACCTCACTTGGAGGCTACAGCCCAGCAAGAACTAGATATGCAGGGACAGTTGGTGAGCCCTCCTTTTGTAGAATCCCATATCCATCTAGATTCAGCTCTGACAGCAGGAGAACCTCGCTGGAATGAAAGTGGCACATTGTTTGAAGGAATTGAAATTTGGCGCGATCGCAAGCAAAGTTTGACCTTAGAGGATGTGAAACAACGCGCGATCGCCACCCTAAAGCAACAAGCAATGCAAGGTGTGTTGTTTGTTCGTAGTCATGCCGATGTCAGCGAAACGAATTTAACGGCGTTGCAAGCTTTACTGGCGGTGCGGGAGGAAGTGCAGGATTGGATCACGCTGCAAGTCGTGGCATTTCCGCAGGATGGCATTTACGGCAACCCTCAGAATCAGGCGTTGATGGAGGAAGCCCTGAAACTCGGTGTAGATGTAGTGGGCGGGATTCCCCATTATGAACTGACGCGAGAAGATGGGGTGCGATCGGTACAACAGGTGTTTGAGTGGGCACAGCAGTACGATCGCTTGATTGACATACATTGTGATGAGATTGATGATGATCAGTCACGGTTTTTGGAAGTTGTGGCGGCATACGCGATTCGCACTGGGTTGGGATCACGGGTAACAGCCAGCCATACCACGGCCTTTGGGTCTTATAACAATGCCTATGCTTACAAGCTGATGGGGTTTCTTCAGCGGGCACAACTTAATTTTATTGCCAATCCGCTGATCAACATCACGCTGCAAGGCAGGACAGATACTTACCCGAAACGACGTGGGGTCACTAGGGTGAAAGAGTTGTGGCAGCAAGGATTGAATGTGAGTTTGGGCCATGATTGCGTGCAAGATCCTTGGTACAGCTTGGGCACAGGTAACATGCTGGATGTGGCGTTTATGGCAGTGCATGTCTGCCAAATGACGGGGATGGGAGAGATCGATGCCTGCTATGACATGGTGACTTGGCAGGGAGCCAAAACGCTGGGTTTGGGAGATCAGTATGGAGTGGAGGTGGGAAAGCCTGCAAATCTAATTGTATTGGCGGCCAGCGATCGCTATGATGCAATTCGTCGTCGAGCCTCGGTACGGTATGTGATTTCGCAGGGGAGGTTGTTGGTGGAGATGGAGCCAACCAAGATGATTTGGCATAGATAACATCTTTGTTTTTTGTTTGTGCACCTTACAAGCCAGAGGCTGTGAGTTCTCTAGCGTCAATTTGGCTCGCTTCTTCCCCTGGGGCAAAGTAAAGCCAGCGAAAAGATGCCATCCTGAAAAAAGATGTTGTAAAGAATGTAAGAGTGATGGACGAGCGATCGCCACGGATAGTGATTGTGGGGGCTGGTTGGGCTGGTTTAGGGGCAGCTCACCATTTGGCGAAGCAAGGCTATGATGTAACGCTGTTGGAGGCAGGTGCTTATCCAGGTGGGTTGGTAGCAGGCTGGAAAACGCCAGGTGGTCGCTCCATCGAGGCTGGAATTCATGGCTTCTGGTATCCTTATCGCAATATTTTTTCTTTAGTAGATCAACTGGGACTAAAGCCTTTCACTCCCTGGACTCGGTCTTCGCAATATTCCCCCGTGGGGCTAGAGGTGGAGTCACCGATTTTTCAAGATCTGCCGCGTCTACCTACACCGCTTGGTACGTTTCTCTACACGCAGTTCAAGCGCTTACCCTTGCGCGATCGCCTCTCAGCCTTGCCGCTACTGTATGCGTTGATAGATTTCGACAACTCCGATGCTGCATGGCGACGCTACGACTCTGTGACAGCGCGAGAACTCTTCAAGGATTTTGGGGTTTCTGCTCGACTCTACCGGGAATCCTTTGAACCGATGTTGCTGGTGGGCCTATTTGCGCCGGGAGAGCAATGTTCAGCAGCGGCAGCCTTGGGCATGCTTTATTACTTCATCTTGGCCCACCAACCCGATTTCGATGTGGTTTGGTGTCGGGGCACTGTGGGTGAGATGATCTTCCGACCTTGGGTGCAGCAGATTGAGCAAGCGGGCGGCAAAGTGCTGACCCAGCGACGAGTGAGCGATGTGCGTTTAGATAGCCGAGGCCAAGCCACAGGTGTAGTTTGCGGAGATGAAATATTTGATGCCGATGCGGTGATCTTCGCCGTGGGGGTGACGGGAATGCAGAAAATTGTCAGTGGCAGCCCCATGCTCCGCAACCGTCGAGAGTTCCGCGATTTGATGAACCTGAGCGCGATTGATGTCATGGCGACTCGCTTATGGTTCGATCGCAAAATTGAGATTCCTCGCCCCTCCAATGCTTGCTTTGGCTTCCAAGCCACCACAGGCTGGACGTTCTTTGACCTGAATGCACTCCACGATGAGTTCCGAGACGAGCCAGGAACCGTGGTGGAAGCAGATTTTTACCACGCCAACCAATTCCTGCCCTTGAGTGACACAGAAATTGTGCCCTTAGTACAGCGCGACTTAGCCACCTGCATTCCCGCCTTCCACGAAGCCAAGGTGATTGATAGCGGTGTGGTACGACTGCCTAGAGCGGTGACTCACTTTGCCCCTGGCAGCTACCGCTACCTGTTGCCAGCAGAAACCAGTATCAGCAACCTGTTTATGAGCGGTGACTGGGTGGTAACCCGCCACGGCTCCTGGTCTCAAGAGAAGGCCTATGTGACGGGATTAGAAGCAGCTAACTTAGCGATTGCCCAACTCCGACGAGGCACACCCGCCACAATTTTGCCTGTAGAACCCGATGAACCTCATATTCAGACCATGCGATCGCTAAATCAATCTCTCCGGAATTGGGGACAAAGTATCTTGCCTAACTTCTGGTTGCCCTGAGTCACGGACGGTACAAAACGCCAACATTGTTAAATCACCCTCGTCGAAGCAGGGAGTGGGCAATTCCTCCGCGATAGAATGGACAGACAAAACCGTGCAGCCTGCCACAGTCTGAAGGTCATTGCCCATTTGGGTAGGCGGCACAATTGGTTGCCTGAGGTAGTGGATGGTACGGATCAACGAGCTCAACCGATGCTACAGAGTCCTGGGACTAAAACCAGGCGCATCTCTGGATGAAATCAACCAAGCTTACAAAGACTTGGCTCGACAGTGGCATCCCGATCGCGTGCCCCAAGACGATTCTGAACGGCAGCACGAAGCCCACGAAAAACTGAAAGAAATTAATGAGGCGCGAGACCTGTTACGGTCTTGCCATGCCAAAGCCGGAGCCAAACGAAACCAAACTGCCAGTAAAAGTACCGCCAGCAAAAGTACTCCCCCCACTCCACCACCTGCCCCACCTCCACCACCAAAAGCCACCCCACCTAAGGCTACTTATCACCCCCCTAGGGCTACTTACCAAACCCCTACTGCGGCTCAACCCCCTAAACCTGCGGCTCAGCCACCTAAGCCTGCTGCTTACCCGCTGCACCCTTACTTGCGATCGTCCTACTACGCGGCTTACGAAACTCAAACTTCTCCTGCACCAGAACCTAAATCTCCCTACCCTCAGCCTCAAGCATCTGACTATCCTGCCTACCCAACCCAAACACCCACCCATCAAGTCCCCAAATATCAAACGCCTCAAGTTCCTAAATATCGAGGCCCTGACCTGAGTGGCAGTGATTTCCAGGGGGCAAACCTCAAAGAAAAAGACTATGCCAATCGCAACTTAAGCGATGCCAATTTAAGCAACGCTGACCTCAGCGACGCTTTTCTGCACAACGTCAACCTCAGCCACGCCAAACTATTCCGCGCCAAACTATTCCGCGCCAATTTATTGCAAGCTGATTTAAGTTATGCCGACCTGAGAGAAGCCAACTTAATGGGGGCTGATTTGAGTGGGGCTAATTTGAGTGGCGCTGATCTCACTGGTGCCCGGGTTGGGATCAATAATCGTTTGATGGTTAAGCTGACGGGAGCTAATCTATCCGGGACTATCATGCCCGATGGCACTATTCACTCATAGTTTGTCTAGGAGGCAGAAATGTTTGGCAGGGCGAGCTGAGCAGCGATCGCGTTCCTAATTTGTTTAATCACGACATTCCATGAAAACCGCTACCGATAAATTGATCGCCGCTAATAATCAATTCGGTTTCAAGCTTTTTTCGGAACTGCTCAAGCAACAGCCTAACCAAAATATTTTTGTCTCTCCACTCAGCATTTCGATCGCGCTTTCTATGCTCTACAACGGCGCTGTCGGCCAAACCCAAGCAGAAATGGCGATCGCCTTGGGCTTGCAGAATATGAGCGTCCAGGAGGTGAATCAAGCCAATGCTGAGCTTATTAAGCAGTTGGAAAGCTTGCCAGATGTGCGAGTGGCGATCGCAAATTCACTTTGGGCGGCACCAAATCTACGCTTTCGGTCTGAATTTTTACAGCGAGTTCAAGAGTTTTATCAAGCAGAAGTGCAGAATTTGGACTTTAGTCGTCCTGACGCAGCAACAACGATTAATCAATGGGCAAATGATCAAACACATGGCAAGATTCAGCAAATTGTGCAGCAGCTTAGGCCAGCCACAATTCTAGTTTTACTTAACGCCATCTACTTCAAAGGTAACTGGAGCGATCGCTTTGACCCATCGCAGACCCAGCCAGGGATGTTTACTCTCCTAGATAGCAGTCAAAAGCAAGTTCCCATGATGAGGCAGTTTAATGAATACTGCTGTTACCAAGGTGAAGATTTTCAAGCAGTCAGAATTCCCTTTAAGGACAAACGCCTCAGTCTAGATATCTTTTCACCTCCTTCTCTGGCTCAGGTGAACAGTTTTTATGAGAGCTTGAGGTCGGGGAGTGGGTCTAAATGGCTCGATCAGTTTCCGCCAAAGTCTATTACTCAACGTTTGATCAACCTTACGATGCCTAGCTTTCAGCTAGAGTATGAAACGAAATCCGCACTGAAGCAGGCTCTAGTGAGCTTAGGTATGAAGCAAGCCTTTGATGAAACAGCTAATTTCTCGCAACTCTGCAAGGACAGCGCTGCTATTAGCCAAATTACTCACAAAACTTTTTTTGAGGTCAACGAAGCAGGAGCGAAAGCGGCGGCTGTGACTGCGATCGATGTGGAAAGAGGTTTACCTCCTACTTTGACTATCGATCGCCCGTTCTTCTGTGCTATTCGAGATCAGCAAACTGGAGCAATTTTATTTATGGGTGTCATTGTCGATCCTGCATAGGCCCAGGAGTAGCGGTGTATGGCAGCGAGCTTACTCTACCACCTAGGAACACCCATTACCTTGACTCAAGCTGCTCTGGAGCCAAGGTTTGCAATAAACTATCTAATTTCTCTTCTGGGCAATACTCAATCAACGATTCAAATGCTTCTAGCAACTTAGCCGCACTATCCCCCAGAAGCGGACTCAACCCCCAAACATCCTGTACCCAGTCTTGAGGCAAGGTATCCTCAAAAATGAGCTGTTCTAAGAGCTGTTTGGCTTCTGGCTTAGAGATAGGCATAAAATCCTTGGCGGTCAGTAGAACACTACGTTGACTTTAGCGATCGCGCTAACGATTCGCAACACTCATTTCTGGCTGAGTTGCCGCTTGGCGCTTGACTTCATAGAAACGGCAAGCGAGCTGTCCTAAAGTGTAGAGCAAAGCAGCATCACTCGATGCTCCCACTACAGGCCCAATCAGAGGCAAGATTTCCACAAAGCTCAGACCTAGCTTTAAGACACCAGAGCCACCTACTGACAAACCGAAAATCGCCAGCACTTCACCACGTCGGGTCGGATCGGTGAGCGGAAAGCCATAAACTGCTGCAATGCGATAAATCATCTCAGCTTGGAGGGCGGTGACTGCCGCTATATCCACCGCAAACAGAGCTAGCGCTAAGGGAGGGATAAAATTGGTCAGTAGGCCAATGCCGCCTGCCTTCAGCGAAGTATCCGAAATAATCCGCTGAGCCAATTGCTCTGGCGTTTCTAAGGGATAGGTTTGCCGCAGTTGGTCTACTTCCCGCTGCGCCTTTTGAACATCTACTTGACCGAGCGCCGCCATCAGTAAATTAATTCCTGGAACCTTGGCCGCAAATTTCACCAATGGATTCTCTGCAATGGGAGTGACGAATTTGCCCACAGTTTCGGTGGTTTGCTCTAGCGATCGCTGCACAGATGGACCAATCGTTTCACCAATCGCTGCCGTAGTCGTGCTGACATTACCTGTTGTGGCTTGCAAGACTTCGGTTGCTGCTTGCGCCATCCGAGTGGCTGTGGCGATCGCGTCCTGCATCGGATCAGAGGTGGAGTCTGCCCGTTTGGAACTCTCTTTATCTGCTACTGCCATAGGTACCCGGAACTATACTGTTCTACTACTGACTAAGTTCTACGGTAGCGATCGCCACAGCTTGATGGCCTCTATCTCCTGATAGTGATTGTGCCTTGTCATGGGCTGATTTACTGATTTGTAGAGCAAGCGGCGATGAAGCAGTTGATTAGAAATTCCCTTCCGCAACTTGCAGACAAGTGAGTCCTTGTCTTCTCCACATCTTCACTACCTGATCGCGATCGTCAAGCACAAAGAAGACATTATAGCGACCTTGAATGAATTGTTCGTAGATCTCCTTTTTGACGATAAAGTCTGGTCTAGAATCTTCCGTTCTTCTCATCCAGAGCGCATCATATTCCACTTCATGATCGGCTAGCCAGGCTTCAGTTTCTGGTTTGTATTCAGCAGGCCGCCCAGAAACCAACAAAATGGCAAATCCTCTCTCTTTGTACATCTGAACAATATCTCGACAAAACTCATGAGCTAAGTCTTTCCCTAAAGCTCGATAAAAAGCTTTCCAGTTCTTGGGTCGGGAGCGCATGTAGTGTTGTCGATGGTAGATATTGCAGAGCGTACCATCTAAGTCACAGATGAGTGCTTTAGGCAGAGGTTTGTCGGAGGTCATGGCACAAATAGCTGGGCTGGAGCACAGCTTGTAAATATGCCACCCTACACAACGACTTCTCTAAATTGCGCCTAGCGTCAGATAGACTCTCAAAACAGGCCTAAGGTTATGGACTGATCGATTGGCAGCGTGGCTCCAATGCCTAGCCACAGCGTGATCAGTGTCCCAAGCAGAAAGATAGTAGTCGCTACAGGACGGCGGAAGGGGTTTTGGAACTTGTTAACGTTCTCAATAAAGGGAATCAACATTAGTCCCAAAGGAATTGAGGCATTGAGCAGTATACCCAGGAATTTGTTGGGGACAATGCGGAAAATTTGAAACGTGGGATAGAGATACCACTCTGGCAAAATTTCTAAAGGAGTGGCGAAGTTTAGCGATCGCCTTGGTGCTCTGTCTGGCTAATTCTTCCAAAACTGTTCTAATCTTCCGAAGACTTTTAGCTATGGCTCCGATAAGCTGTGGGGGTCAGTCCAGTTTGCTCCTGGAATACTCTAGTAAAGTGACTTTGGCTCTTGAAACCAAGCTGTAGCAAGATTTCTAAAATTGTTAGTTCTTGCTTGGCTAACAACCATTTGGCACGTTCAATCCGGCATTGGGTTACGAACTGATGGGGAGCCAAGCCCGTAGATTGCTTGAATAAAGTGGCGAAGTAATGCGGACTCATTTGCACGATCGCAGCGATTTCCACTAATCGTAAGTCTTGGTCTAAATGATCGTGAATATAGGTAATCGCTTGGTTGAGCTTATGGGGTGGTAAGCCACCTGTGTATTCTCTCAGGAGCGATCGCTGGGTAGAGTATCGCTGGAACAGATGGGCTGAGAGTGCTGTCGCCATAGCATCGGCATAGAGGCGGCTATCTGTGCCACTAGATTCCAACTCGGTTTTGAGTGTGAGGCCAATTTGTTGAATCAAAGGGTCGCGAATTTTATGTTGGGGCATGATGGCAACTGAGCCTGTCTCTAGGGATGTAGCAGCGACCTGAGCAACAAAGTGAGGCTCTGATAAAGCTGAATAAACTCAGCTCCGCGATCGCAGCGAGCTTGAGGATGAGACTGATTCGCTGGAAAGATACCGATATCACCAGGTCTATATCGCTCTAGTTGCCAACGGCTCCCGCGCTTCAGCTCTACCTCAAACTGCCCCATGCAAATCGTAATGACGTGCTGGGCACAATAGCAATCAAGCAGTTCATGGGCCGACAGGTGATGGTGTGCCAAGTGAATGCCTTGCCAACCAGCGACCACGCTAGAACAAAGTGGAGCACTGACGAGCAATTGCTGCCACACTCCTGATTGGGTTAAATCTACATGGGGCAGTTGGGCCTCTAACATCCCAGTATCAATTTTGGATCGCAGTTCCTAGTTTACTGAGTTGTAGCAACCTATCTAATAAGTGATAAACATAGGTGATGAATGGCAGCAAGTCGCAACCCTGCCTAACCGTCGGACTGTACGGCAGGGTTGCGAATACTTGAGGTAGGAACGTCCGGGGAAGACGACAATCCCCAAGTAATTAAACCTGCGCTGGCAAAAAGGGTAGCTACCACAAAGACGATAGGACCCCATGAAATTCCTTGTCTAGGCATAAAATTTGATGGTTATCCTGAACTCCACCCGTAATTATGCTTAGCCTTTTTCAGACGGATGCAATTCTTGTCTAGACCTTGTTCTAATCTTGTTATTTGCCAGAGTTTCTTAAAAGTAGCTTAAAAAATTGTCTGAATTCGCAAATCTCTTCCTTAAGGTGAACGACAGACATTAAACATGCTAAAAATACACTTGCCAGGAAGCCCACAATCCCCATCTGTAAGCATTTAGCGGGTCTAGCGAGCTATAAGGCCAACAGTAGAGCTGAATAACCTGCGGCCCCAACTAAAAAAGCCCAAAACCGGCTTTCTCTGTCGTCTGGCAGTTCTTCCTTCAACACATTCAGCACAATGCCACCCGCTAAGAAGGCAAACAAAACCGCGATCGCCGCTTGAGGAACTTGAGTGCCGCTGCCAATCACCCACCCAGCCATCACAGAGGCGGCCAATATCCAACGGCCCACTTGGTCATAGTACTTCTTGTGATGCTCGCGCAGGCCATAGTCATTAACCACAAAATGCAAAGCCATAGCCACTGCAAAAAGTAGCAAACTGGCGAACCCAGCTTCTTCTCGATGCAGCAGAAGATAACCAATCAAGGCATTGTAAAGGGCAAACGACCCCATATGCAGCCAGAAGACACCTGTTTCCGTCACATCTCCTTGGCCAGATTCGCGGTTACGCCGTCGTGAAATTTTTGCAGTTCGCTCCAATCCATAGAAAACTGCTAACCCTACCAACGCCACCAAATAGACATGGTGCTCCAGAAACGTCCATCCTTTACCCCAGGTTTCGCGGAGAGTTTCTTGAGCTGCACTCAGATCTGGCAGAACATGGACAAAGACATAGGCCACCGACACACCACTGCCAAACGACAACCAACGGCTACGAGGAACAGCTTCAAGAAAACGTAGGTTGCTAGAGAAAAGATGCACCAGAACCAGTGCTACAGCCGACAGACCTGATACCAGGGTGAGATTAAACGGTGCAGCCACTATAGGTTCGGTAGGAGACATTAGCTCAGCGCCCCTCTTATGCTACTTGCTACAAAGATCTCATGATCCCTGAAATAGGTTGTAACTTAATACACTTCTTTAAGGTGATGCCTTTAATATCGCATGCTCGGGATAATCCACAAGTCTATTGCTTCCCCGATGATTAAACCTAGACTAGCTGTTGTAACCGAACACAAAAAGATATCAGTGGCCTTCAAGCCGATCGCTTTCATTTCCAGTTCAGAATATACCAGCGTCGCCAGTGGTAGAAAAATCAGGTTTAATAACATGGGTTGGGTCAATGCCAAAGCGACTATCACACTCACGAGCAGGGTAATGCCAACCACGGCAAACAACTTCTGAGTCCCCAGCCAAACCAAGGACTCCAAGATTGGATTGTTCTTCCAAGCTGCAATTAGCGTGACACCAATGACAAAAGTACCCACCAGCCAAAAGATATGGTGAGTAGATAGATGCCATCCCAGCACTGTGTAGGCTAATCCGAGCAGACTAAGAGCGAGCCAAGGCTTTCGAGTGAGAAGTTCGGTATTCATAAAAAATGAAGTTATGCCACACCAAGGTCTCAAATAGGACCAGGATGCTACTACCACTATAGCGACCCTAAAGCATTACTGATAACCCGCTGCTTGCAGAGAGAACAAGTGAGCATAACGCTTGCCTGCTTGGACTAAGTCTTCATGGGTGCCTTGCTCAATTAGCTCACCAGCCGATAGCACCACAATCCAATCCGCCATCCGCACTGTAGAGAAACGGTGGGAAATCAAGATCGCCATTTGGTGCTGCGTCACGGTCCGAAAGTGATTAAAAATTTGCACTTCCGCTTCTGCATCCATCGCTGACGTGGGTTCATCTAGAACGAGAATATCAGCCCCTGTTCGCATAAAGGCGCGCGACAAAGCAATTTTTTGCCATTGCCCCCCTGACAACTCTCTCCCACCTTTAAACCACTTGCCCAACTGGGTTTGGAACCCCTCTGTCATCTCTTCAATAAAGGGCAACGCCATCCCTTTATTTGCGGCTTCTTCCCAGCGGGGCGATTCGGTAATATGTTCTACGTCCCCCACCCCAACATTTTCCCCTACGGTGAATTGATAACGCACAAAGTTCTGAAAGATGACGCCAATCCGACGTTGCAGTACTTCCATATCCCAAGCTTCTAGGTCAAGGCCATCGAGGAGAATGCGGCCTGAGGTAGGGCTATAGAGGCGAGTGAGCAGCTTGATCAGCGTGGTTTTGCCAGAGCCATTTTCCCCCACGATCGCCATCTTTTCCCCCGGTTTGAGGTGAAAAGAGATATTGGTTAAAGCAGGTTGAGCATTGCCCGGATACATAAAGGAGACATTTTCAAAGCGGATGCCATCGCCTGGAGTTGGCCCTTTTGTCGCGGCTCCAAAGGGTTGAGGGATTTCTTGCTCTAAGAATTCATATAGATTAGAGAGATAAAGCGAATCCTCGAACATGCCGCCGATAGAGCTGAGAGCTGAAGAAAAGGTTGTCTGACCTTGGCGAAATACCACCAAATACATGGTTAAGTCACCCAGAGAGATACGGCCTGCGATCGCCTCAATCACAATCCAGGTGTAAGCCGCATAAAAAGCCGCCGTACTGAGCAAGCCGAGCAAGTAGCCCCAAAGCCCGCGCCGAATGGTTAAGCTACGGTCCTCATCATAAAGGCGATGGAAAATCTCTTGGTAGCGGGTCAAGAGCAGCGGCCCCAACTGAAACAGCTTCACCTCCATGGCAAAGTCTTCACGAGCGATTAAGGTTTCTAAATAGGTTTGTTCGCGCGTTTCTGGGGCTCGCCAACGAAACAGCCGAAACGCTTGTCCCGCAAAGCGTGTCTCCGCAATAAAGGCAGGCACAGCAGCTAACATCAAGACAAAGACAGCCCCAATCGAGAAGTTCAGCAGCAAACCGCCGTAGGTAATCAGGGCTAAACTGTCCTGCACTAGCCCAAAGGTTCGCCCCACCAAGCTTAACGGGCGGCTAGACGCTTCCCGGCGAGCGCGGGTCATTTTGTCGTAAAACTCGGAATCCTCGAAATGCGCCAAATCCAGCGTCAGTGCTTTCTTCAGAATCAGCACATTCACTTTCTGCCCTAGAAGCACGCGCAGCAGGGATTGGCAGAGCGTTAGACCTTGCTTGCTGCCCGCCAAAAGCGCTACGGCGATCGCCTCTAAAGCCAGATAACCTAATGCGTCCCAGCGATCGCCGACAGCTTGCGATTGAGACGCTGCAACCACACTGTCAATAATTAGCTTGCCGACATAAGCGATCGCGCCAGGGAGTAACCCCGCAACCAAGGTAAAGAGGGCCAAAGCCAGGGTCAAGCGGTGATTGGTTGACCAGACCAATTCCACAGCACGGCCACCATATTGAAATAGATTCAGCGATTGGGAGAGTTCCTGCAAGCGCCGTTGCAGGCCAGAGTAAAGGTTACGATACTTCATATTCTCCACAATAGCCCGCACTCCTGATTGATGACATTGCTTCCCTTGGCGCTGGCTAGCAAAACTGCCGTCACTGTTGAGAGAAGCGCTATTCTGAATCAGGGCCAAGCTCTACCCAGGCCATGGTCATGGCTTTCATGTCTCTGTTTCAACAATCAACTCGCACCTTGATGCGGCACAGCAACTACTGCTTGATCAGCATCATGTTTGCCAATCTCTGTTTGGCCTTGCAAGCAGGATCACCCGGACTGCTTACCGGAATCGTCGTGGGTAGCTCGCTGCTTTACTTGCCGCTGAGCCTGCTAAATCTCTGGTGGCAGTGGCAGCAGCATAAAGCCCGCACGGATGAGTTAAATGCTCAATTCCGGGCACGACTTGCTGCCACGAAGCAAAAACCTCTAGGCAATCCTCACTGTATTTACTCAGCGCGATCGCTGCATATTAGATGTGCGGTGCATCCCTACGGCCCCTGTGAAGGCTGCTTAGACTTTGAGCCTCGTAGCTGAAGTCCAATACTTCTAAGCAAATTCTGAAAAAGTAACATTTGAACTTGTTTTCCTGATTCTGGCCTGCAATACTGCCAAATACACACAAGTCTACCGACTTACCGTAGATTAAGTGATACGAAATTGCTGGCTCGACAGTAGGGCTAACAGGAGTAATTGGCATGGCGATCGCATTTGATAGTCACACTCGTCTAGGTCAAAGAAGATTGACGAATCAGACGGTTAATTCTATTCGGAGCCCTTTTTCCCCTTTAGGGCAAGCGCACCAGTTAAGTTCGTCGCTCGTGAAGCGGCTTTGGTGGCATACCAAAGGATATGGCACGGTGCTAGGAGTGATGCTTTTGGTGCTGGGTAGTCTAATGTTTCTCAACCTGCATTGGTTGAGTCGGCAATTATTAGAAGCACCATCCGAAGACAGCACCGCTGAAGATGCGGGTTAGACTCCTTAGGTTGGGCTGTTTGAACCGGGGCGCGACCGAGGCGCGATCGCTGCCATAAACCGGATAAATTAAGGGGCGCTGAACTCTGTGTTCATCTTGGCATCCGCAGCAGGCGTGGCGATGTGCACCAAGCGTTGCTTGAGTGTTGCTAAACCCAGTCCTCGCGTCGCTGAGATAAAGACAGCATCCGGATAAGTTTGTTGAGCAGCCCCTAGAGCCTCGCTTTCCACTTGATCCACTTTGTTAAACACCAACAATGTAGGACCAGAAATGGTTGGGAGATCTGCCAACACCTCTTGGACTGACTGTATATGGCTTTCCCAAGCAGGATGGGAGAGATCGACTACATGCAGCACCGCATCGGCTTCTGTGACTTCTTCCAAAGTGGCTCGGAAGGCATCCATCAAGGGAGGCGGCAGTTCATGGATAAAACCCACTGTATCTGTGAGCAGAAGCGATCGCTGAGATTGGGTCTCAGCATCGGTGATGGTCAGCCGTCGCGTGGTGGGGTCGAGGGTGGCAAATAACTGGTCAGCGGTATAAACTTCTGAGTGAGTCAAGGTATTGAGCAGAGTAGACTTCCCGGCATTGGTGTAACCTGCTAAAGCAACGGTCGGAATTTCGTTATGTTGGCGCTGTTGGCGCAGGCGAGAACGATGGGCTTGCAACTGGTTCACTTCCTGTTGCAATTGATTGATCCGCCGCTGAATCGTCCGGCGCTCCGTTTCTAGCTTAGTCTCCCCTGGACCTCTGGTGCCAATACCACCTCCCAACCTAGACATCGCCTGCCCTCGTCCTCGCAGTCGTGGCAACATATATTCCAACTGGGCAAGTTCAACCTGCAATTTACCTGCTTGAGACTGAGCGCGTTGGGCAAAAATATCCAGAATCAGTTCAGTACGGTCTACCACTCGTAGGTTCATTTGGGCTTCCAAATTCCGAATCTGGGAAGCCGAGATATCGCGATCGAACACTACTAAGTTGGCTCCAATCGCTTGAGCTTGTTGGGCAATTTCATCCACTTTTCCCTGACCTACAACCGTTTGGGGATGCGGTTGCGATCGCTTCTGAATCATGGTTTCCAGAACCGTTCCTCCAGCACTCTCGGCTAGACGAACCAGTTCTTCTAAACCATCCTGGAAGCGCTGAGGCGACAGATCATCGGTCATCAACCCCACGAGCAAAATCTTGTCTTGGTCATCTCCTTTTTCCTCAAACTGGAAAGCTCCATACCCAGCGGCGTGAAACTCTTTCTCCCAGTCATCGACTAAATCCCCAAAGTCTTCCTCTATCAGCTCTGCGAGGGGAAGGGGAGAAATCTCCCAAGGTTGATCCAGATCCGGAACGAGATGCACTAAATAAGTAGATTGAATTTCGCCTGAAGTTCCGTTTTTCGCGATCGCACCCTTCGACTTGGAATTCGACTTGGAATCAGTGGGAGCACAAATTAGCGTAATCAGGGCATCTAAGCGCTGCCGAGCGATCGCTGTTAGGTTAGCGCCATCCGGAGGAGTTGCTTTAAGCTGGGTTGCCAGACACCGAACTCCACTCAAGCGCTCGGCACTATGTCGAGGTAGTTCCTGCTCGGATAGCTGAGTTTGGGCTGGCGTACCCACGGCCACCCGCAACACCTGTCCCCGGCGATTTAGGTACATACAGACAGGATGATGAATCGCTGTGCTAACAGCCGCTAATTCTTGAGCCAACTCCGGAGTACAAAAGCGATCGCTCGGTTGCCGCTGTTCGTACAATCGCTGAAGCTGCTTGAGCTGGCTGGATTTGATGCCTTGGGTATTACCGTAAATCGTTTCGATAGGTCTAACCAGAAAGCTGGTTTCTGAATTCACTAATCTATGTTTAATCTGCTTTAGCGTTGACTGAATCTCTCTTGAGGGCGAACTGATGGCTCAGCGGACAGGCCAGAAATCTGTGTAGAGCGATACAGTTGCTTGCTAAAGCCCCCTCTACAAAAACCAAGACTACTTTGTGACTTTAGCCACAAACCAGCTTGATTGTTTTACAGCTCTTTAGATATATACCCAAGCTTTCTTTAGATAGACGTTAGCTTCAGCGATCGCTTCTAATCTGCTGAATAAGTACAACCACGTATTTCTTTTGTCCAGCTAATTGCGATCGCTCTCTAACCTTAGGCTGGCTACCAAGCCAAGCTTTAGCACCAAGCTTTTTCGCTTTTTCGTCTCCGCTACCGCTAACTTCCGCGACTGTCGAATTAATCTCCTTGATGCTATTCCAGTAGGCCGACTGGAAGCATTGGGTTATCTCTCAGGTGATGTATGACTGACTCAAGTACCTTAGTTTTGCCAGCCGAAAACCACACCCCCGATATTGCGACTGGTTCCATTTTCTTTGTTGGTACTGCGACTGTCATTCTTCGGTATGCTGGGTTCACCATCCTGACCGACCCTAACTTCTTGCACCAGGGAGATCACGTTCACTTAGGATATGGATTGCGTTCTGAACGAGTCACCAATCCTGCGATCGAGATTGAGGAGTTACCGCCGCTGGATCTGGTCGTACTCTCCCACATGCACGAAGATCACTTCGATCATATTGCTGAGCAAAAGCTGAACAAAACTGTCCCTATTGTCACGACCAAACACGCGACTGAGAAGTTGCAGAAGAAGGGCTTCCAAGCAACCTATGCTTTAGACACTTGGGAAACCATAACTATTCAGAAAGGAGGGGTGCAGCTCCGCATCAGTGCCATGCCAGGAAGACATGGACCTGGAGCTTTAGCCGCTTTACTGCCTCCGGTGATGGGTAGCTTATTAGAATTTCAAAATAGTACTGGACAGGCTTTCTTTCGCCTCTATATTACGGGCGATACATTGGTCTATGAAGAAATCAAGGAGATTCCCCAGCGACACTCTCAGATTGATTTGGCACTGCTGCATTTAGGCGGTACTAGAGCGTTTGGCGTGTTAGTGACAATGGACGGCAAACAAGGCGTAGAAATGGTGCGCTTGATCGCCCCTAAAACCGCCATCCCCATCCACTACAACGACTACACCGTCTTTAAATCTCCCTTAGAAGAGTTTAAACAGGCGATCGCTGCCGCAGGACTAGACACCCAAATCGAATACCTCAGCCACGGCGATACTTACCAATTTCAAGTTCCTGCCAACCGTTTACAAAGTTGAACCCTGAAGTCCTGGCAGACCTCTCCCCAAACCCCTCCCCAATGCGGAGAGGAGCTTTGAATTCTCCCCTTCCCTCGGAGGGAAGGGGCTGGGGGTTAGGTTTCTTCCATCTGCCAAACAGTTGTTCCCAGCAACGCTCAAAACTTCTTAACATAGGAGTTAAGTGCTAGGGAACCGTGCGGAAAGGAAAGAAATGGAGATAACCCCAAGAGTGATGTCTGATGCGTCTTTAACTCAAGCGCAGGCGATCGCAGACACAGAGCTGGAAACCACTGTAGGTAGGGCAACTGTGGCCACTCTCCAGAGCGGAGTACTAGAACAAGATAGCGGAACGCATGAATTGCCTGCGGGTGGCCCTGACCCATCTCGGTTTGATGCCAAAGAAGCTTGGTATCCGGTGTTCTATGTAGAGGATTTAGATAAGACCAAGCCAGCTAGATTTACGTTGCTGGAAATCGATTTAGTCATCTGGTGGGAGCAGGCGACGGAATCTTGGCGAGTTTTAGAAGATAAATGTCCTCACCGCTTAGCGCCGCTTTCCGAAGGCAGAATTGCTGAGGATGGTTTGCTAGAGTGCCCCTATCACGGTTGGGCGTTTTCTGGAGCGGGTCACTGCGATCGCATTCCTCAACAGGCGATCGGAGGTACTGCAGAAACCTCGGAACGGGCTTGTGTGACGGCATTCCCCGCTACAATCCGTCAGGGGTTGTTGTTTGTTTATCCTGGCAACCCAAACAACGCCACCAAAACCGCAGTGCCAATCGTAACTCCAATAGAAGAATTAGACGGCTGGGTTTGCCTCAATACCTTTAGAGATTTGCCTTACGACGCGCTGACCTTGTTGGAAAACGTCTTAGATGCCAGCCATGTGCCTTATACGCACCACCGCTCCGTGGGCAACCGCGCTAACGCTGCCCCAGTAGATTTGGAGCTTGTGGAGTCTGGCAAGCAAGGCTTTCAGGGATTGTGGGAGGAAGGACCACGCAAGGGAACACTCGGTCGCCAAGACACCACCTTTATTGCCCCAGGGTTGATGTGGCACGACCTGACTTCCAAGCAGTTCGGCAGAACGCTGACGGTGGTTTACGCTACCCCAATCCGCAAAGGAGAATGTCGGCTGTTTGCGATATTCCCTTTCAAGTTCTCTGCTAAACTGCCCAGTTTCTTTATTCGCCTGACACCCCGTTGGTATTCTCACTTGGGACAGAACAATGTGCTAGAAGATGACCAAATCTTTCTGCATCACCAAGAGCGCTATCTGGAGCAGGCAGGCGGGAGCGCCAACTTTGCCAAAGCATTTTATTTGCCTACCAGAGCCGATCGCTTTGTCTCAGCGCTGCGGCAATGGGTGAACCGATACAGCGCCGATCCGTTTTCAGGTGCGACGTTGCCCCCCGCACTGCCCAAAGAACAATTGCTTGATCGCTACTATTCGCACACCATCAAATGCGCCAGTTGCAGCGCGGCCTTGACCCGACTACAAAGAATTAGGTTAGCTTGTCTCATCTTGGCAGCGATCGCCTGGACCGTTGCCCCATTGCTAGCCGTTTCGCTAGGAAATGAAGCGGGGTTTGGTGTGGTGGCAGTGGCGGTCGCCAGCTTGGTGAGTGGAGCCGCCTGGCTGGGATTAGGTAGGCTAGAGCAGCAGTTTTACCGAGGGCGAGAAACTCCGCTTCGCAATTTACCAGAGAAGAAGCGGTCTCAGAAAAAATGATTTGAGTTGCAGAAAGTAGCTTATTACTTACGTTTAGAGGCTTTTGGCTCTAAGGATAACCCCAACCAAGGCGCAAGTTCCTGCACTTCTGCATTGGTAAAGTTGCCGCTAATCATGGCTTGCCCACCTGTAATCCCCTTGGAGGCATAGACCGCATCAACGAGGGACGCACTGATCAATCGGTCATTCAAGAAAATGCCCAAGGTGCGTCCCGTTCCCGCGATCGCTTTTGTCAATGTAGAAAAGGTTTCGCTACCTGAATCGTCAAATTCAACGCTAATGTCTAAAGCGGTGAAAGATTGCCACGGAGAAGGCGGGGTGAAAGTGGACGCAGTGTCAGCAGATTTGATATGGCTGCTATGGAGACGTGTGGGTTCGTACAAAGCTGCGATCGCTTGGTAGGTTTTTTCTATGGCAGCCCGATTTTCGTATAGAGCGATGGATTTTTCAGTTTGGCTGATTTGTGTTTTCTGGAGTAGCAGGCGAGCGAGCGTTTGTTGCTGGACTTGCAGTTGTACTTCTGTACCTGGCTTTTGCAAGCGAAACTCAATCCGAGGTGTAGAGCTTTGAGTCTGTGGAGTCGGGGATACGGGTGAGCATTCATATAGCGGTTCAGCCACTGCGATCGCTGCGCCACAACTCAACAAGAGGGCTACCGTGGGAGCCAGCCAACTCAGAAGTTCCTTATTCATCACATCTTCTCCATGAGGGCGAATTGAGCCATTTTCCACCAAATCCACTGATGCCCCTCATTAAGTATCTTCAGGGGAAATTCAGCAATTTTCTGAAAATTTAACTTGTCACTCTCCAAAATTGCCGAAGTTACGGATGTAGCTATTCTGACACCGTGACGAAATTTGAGATCCATGAACAGACTGCCCAAGCTCAGCGGATTGCTGTTGTCTTTGTTGCTAACCGCTACGCCTCATGTGGCGATCGCGGCTCCTTCGCTGGAGCAACTGTTTAAGCAAGGAGAAGCAGCCCAGGAAGCCAAGCAGTACCTTGAAGCGGAACGAATTTGGCGGCAAGTGATTCAGCAGCAACCCAGTGATGCTGATGCCTACCTGAATTTGGGTGACGCACTTTATGACCAAAAACAGTTTAACCAGGCAGTTGCCGCTTATCGTCAAGCAATTCAGCTCAACCCTCAGCTGATAAATGCTTACACTAGCCTAGGAGCAGTCTTACGTGATCAGGGCAGATTGGCAGAGGCGATCGCAACTCACCGCCAAGTTTTGAAGATCGATCCGCAAAACGCCACAGCTTACAACAACCTGGGAGTGGCCTTAGCCGACCAAAACCAAACAGAAGAGGCGATCGCCGCCTTCCGCCAGTCGCTCAAGCTGAATCCTAAAGATGCCATTGTGCATACAAATTTAGCGGATACTCTTGAAGCTGACAAACAAATAGATGCGGCGATCGCCAGTTATCGCCAAGCGATTCAACTTAACCCCAAGAATGGGACAGCTTACAACAACTTAGCCAATTTGTTCTACAGGCAAAAGCAGCTGGATGAGGCGATGGCAGCTTTCCGTAAAAGTGTAGAAGTAGAGCCCCAGGAAGCAACTGGTCATTACGGTATTGGTATCATCCTCCATGACCAAGGCAAGTTAGAGGAAGCTATTGTCAACTACCGCAAAGCGATCGCCTTTGATCCATTACTGATCAGACCTTATGAAGAACTCGGCAACGCTTTGCAAGACAGCGAGAAAAGCCCTAGCAATGCCGCAGATTATTATGGCTTAGGTCTGCTGCTGTCTCGGGAAGGAAAAACTCCACAAGCGATCGTAGCTTATCGTCGCGCCATTGCCCTCAATCCCAAACTAGCGCTTGCCTATAAGTCATTAGGCGATGCACTTTTGCAAAACGGGCCTACTGCACTTAAATCTACAGAAGAAGCAGTCGTGGCTTATCGCCAAGCTGTAACCCTAGCACCTAACTATCGTCCTTTCTATACTGACCTGAGCGCCATCGCCGATCAATTTCAAGATTTTGGCAATGATCAAGCTGCGATCGCTGTTTACCAACTGTTGCTGCAAATGGTTCCCGACGACCCAGCCACCTATGTCGGTTTGGGGCGCACCTATCGGCAGCAGGGAAAGCTAGAGATCGCAGTCAAGCAGTACCGCCGTGCTATTGAGCTGAATCAGAACTACGCAGAAGCTCACTTGGAGCTAGCCAACCTTCTGAGCATGGATTTGCAGCGCTGGTCAGAGGCCGAAGCTGCTTATCGCCAAGCCATCACGCTAGAAACTGATTCTGATTACTTTGATGTTGCTATTAACGGCTTTGAAGAGAGCTTAAGACGCCAAAACAAATTAGAAACTGCGATCGCTTTCTATCGAGAACTTCTAAAGCGCTATCCGGAGAGTATGCCCCTGCATCGCTACTTAGGTGATGTTTTAGTTGAGCAGAAGCAATTCGCCGCAGCCACGCCACTTTACCGCCGTCTGATCGAGCTACAGCGAACGACTCAAGCATCTCCTGATCAAATTGCTTCCAGTTACGAAAAGCTAGATAGAATACTCGTTCTACAGGATCAAGTCGATGCAGCTTTTGCTCTTTATCAGGAGGCCATTCAACTTGATCCGAGCAACTTTCAAGTACTTCATCATTTCGCGGAACTACAAAAATCCCAGAATCGTCGGAGCGAAGCAGTTGCCACTTATCGCCAGATGATTGCGCTTGCACCCACAGAAATTTTACCGCGTCTGTGGTTAGGGGAAATCCTACGTTTAGAGCAGCAGTTTACAGAAGCAATCACAGTGTATGAAGAAGCCCTGAAGGTCGCTAAAGACTCTTACTCCAAAGCGATCGCCCATGATGGCTTAGGGCTGATCTTCGAGCAGCAAGGTAACTTAACCGCAGCTATTCGGCAGTTCCAGCAAGCCTTGCAGATCTTCCCTGGATCAAGTGAGGTTCAAAGACATTTGCAAGCCGCTGAGCAACGCCTAAAACAGAAGTAGCCTCAAGCAGCGATCGCAATTCTTGAGCAAGCCACAAAAAAGCGATCGCTAGTAATGGACTTAGGCGATCGCTTCGTTGGTTGTTTTGGAGGTTGCTTTCCAGTTCAGCGACTAAAGACTATCCCAAGAGGCGGAGAACGACACTGGAGCGCGCATTGACGGGGATCATCTGCTCTCCATTAAAGATAATTTCCTCTTGAATGAAGCGTGGTTCCTTGGTGTCAATTGTCAACTGCCACTGTTTTTGCCTAAATGCCTCAGGCAAGGCAAACTCAATCATTTCGTAGTGAGCATTGAAGAACAGGATGAAACTGTCATCACTGATTCGTTGTCCTTGCGGGCCTGGACTGGGGATCTGGCGACCATCCAAGAATACTCCGATCGCCTTAGCGTAACCAATCTCCCATTGCTCATCACTTGTCTCAGTACCATCCGGGTTGAACCAGACGATATCACTTACGCCAGTTCCGTGAATGGCCTGTCCTTGGAACCACTTGCGTCGCCGGAAGACTGGATGCTGTCGTCGGAAGTAGATCAACTCGCGAGCAAAGTCCAAGAGATTTTCATTCTTTTCTTGCAACTCCCAGTTGGTCCAAGAAATTTCACTATCTTGGCAATAGGCATTGTTATTGCCCTGCTGGGTTCGGCCTAGCTCATCTCCTGCCAACATCATTGGGATGCCTTGGGAGAGCATCAACGTCAATAAGAAATTCCGCCGTTGCTGTTCCCGCAACTGCAACACTTCAGGATCATCTGTTTCTCCCTCCGCGCCACAGTTCCAAGAACGATTATGGCTCTCACCATCTTGGCTATTCTCACCGTTGGCTTCGTTATGCTTTTCGTTGTAGCTCACTAAGTCATTGAGGGGAAAACCATCATGGGCGGTAATAAAGTTGATGCTGGCGTTGGGGCGGCGGCCATTGAACTGGAAATAGAGATCAGGGCTACCAGTAAAGCGGTAGGCAAACTCTCCTAAAATACTGTTCTCTCCGCGCCAGAAATCCCGCACCGTGTCACGATATTTGCCGTTCCACTCAGACCAAAGGACAGGGAAATTGCCCACTTGATAGCCACCATCCCCAATATCCCAAGGCTCTGCAATCAGCTTCACATCAGCTAAGACTGGATCTTGGTGAATAATATCGAAGAAGGCAGCTAGGCTATTCACTTCATACAGTTCTCTCGCCAAAGCAGATGCTAAATCAAAGCGGAAACCGTCCACATGCATCTCCAACACCCAGTAGCGCAAGCTATCCATGATCAGCTTCAGCACTTGGGGTTGACCTACATGCAGGGAGTTACCGCAACCTGTGAAGTCCATGTAGTAGCGCTTATCATCATCTACTAAACGGTAGTAGACGCTGTTATCAATGCCACGCAAGGATAGGGTTGGACCAAGATGATTTCCTTCTCCGGTGTGGTTGTAAACCACATCCAAGATTACCTCAATCCCAGCGCGGTGCAGCGCTTTCACCATCTCCTTAAACTCATTTAGTTGCTGGCCTGTACTGCCACCAGCGCTGTAGCCAGAGTGGGGAGCGAAGTAGTTGACTGAGTCGTAGCCCCAGTAGTTCTTGAGGCCCTTATCTGCTAAGTGACCGGGATACGACAGAAAATGATGCACAGGCATCAACTCAACTGCACTAATGCCCAATCGCTGCAAATGCTCGATCGCGGCTGGGTGAGCCATGCCAGCATAGGTACCACGCAACTCTTCTGGGATATCGGGATGCAGTTTCGTAAAACCCTTGACATGTGTTTCATAAATAATGGTTTCATGCCAGGGAGTCCGGAGCAGGCGATCGCCTTCCCAGTCAAAAGATTCATCAACAACGACTGATTTGGGGATTAAATGGGCGCTGTCTAACTCAGAGAAGGAGAGGTCAGCTTCTGGAGACTCCCAAGAGTAGCCAAATAATTCGGGTCCGTTACCGATGTCACCATCGATTGCCTTAGCATAAGGATCGAGCAACAGCTTGTTGGGGTTGAAGCGGTGTCCTTCATGAGGAGAATAAGGACCGTGAACTCGGAAGCCATAACGCTGACCAGGACCAATGCCAGGGATATACCCGTGCCAAACGAAGTTGCTTACTTCAGTCAGGTGTATTCGAGTTTCCTTGTCATCGCGATCGAATAAGCACAACTCCACTCCTGTGGCGTTTTCTGAGAACAAGGCAAAGTTGGTACCTTTTCCATCCCAATAAGAACCGAGGGGATAAACTTTTCCCGGCCAAAGCGCTAGATACATAAACTGAAAATTTTAGTGGGGGTAAAAATTAGTGGAGGCAAAAATAGCTAAATTGCATCTAATGATTTTAGATACAACTAAGCAAGACTGTTGTGTTTGCTAAAACAAATTGAAGCCCGTCTTTAACTTAATAACTCAATTTTGAAGTCGATTTCAATGCCAATTCAATGCCAGTTCTTGCAACCAAACTTCCCGAAAGTCAATTTGGCTTTTGCTACATTCACTCTGCTCCTCTTCGCCTTCAAACAAGGTCAACAGTTTTTGAAGTTATTGAAGAAAGTAGCTGAGTAAGCTGCCTGATGGCATCTACCCCAAGGACAGTCTCGGTGCATAGCTTGATGTAGTGCAGACGACTAGGTTCTGCCTCTAAGTTTAGAGCGCGATAAGCAAGCTTCTAGATAAGGGCATTCCTCACACCGAAGTTTTTGCCCTGGGTTATCACAATGGCAGGGGAGGTTCGAGCAGCTTATTTCGGAGCGCTGATGAAGTAAGTGGGTGGCCGTGGTTTGCAATAGCAGAATAATATCTTGGGTAATCATAAAACGCTTAATATTTCAGTAAAAAAGGTTACTAGTTTTAGTTCTTTTACTGTAGTCAAGTAGGGGATTAAATATCGTCTAGCTAAGGAAGGACCCCGACTTTGGCTGTTATCTATCGAAAAGTTGCCTAGACACTGACCCTAGTCTTGGGCCAAAGGTAAAACGACTCGCACAGTCGTTTGCTTACCGGGAATACTCTCGATCCCCAGTTCTCCACCCTGCAATTCTGCTAGGCGTTTGGCAATGGCTAGCCCTAGCCCTGAACCTTTTTGCTCATATAGTTTGCGCTCAAATTGTACGTAAGCGCCAACATTCTCAATTTGTTCTGGAGTCATCCCTCGACCCTGATCAATTACGTAGAGAATAAATGTATGCTCATTGCATCTACTAAGAATTCGTATGGGAGTCCCTGAGGGCGAGAACTTACAGGCATTGTCAACCAGTTCATCTACTATTTTTTTCAGTTTGGCTTGTGCAACCTGAACTACTGCGTCCTTCAGCTCTAACTGTAAATCAGTGGCTCGATTCATCTCTTGGGCCTTTTGCGTCACCCAATCGCTAACTAGCATACTGACAGAATGAGTGATACCTTTACGGAGAGCCTTGATTCGTTCTGGACTTTTGACTAATAGCTCCAACTGAGCATATAAAAGAAAGTTTTGCACCAACCGATGCAGAGTTTGCGTGGAGTTGTGAATGTCTTCTGCTACTTCTACAATTTCAGCTTGCTCCATCAAGCTGCACTCGTTCATTAGCACACTCGACAAGCCTGCGATCGCATTCAAAGGAGTAATTAATTCATGAGGTAGAGCCAGAGTAATCGTGCTGCGTACATCCTCAAGTTTTTGCTGCACTCTCTCATCTACCACTGCTTGCTTTTCCAGGCGAGTAGAAATCGTCTTGAGCAACTGCGATCGCGTGAACGGCTTGGTCAGATAATCATCGGCCCCCAGTTCCATCCCTTGGCGAAAATCATCTTTACTAGCTTTAGCCGTCAAAAACACAAATGGGATCGCTGCTGTTTCAGGGTGCTTTCGCAATGCCGCCAAAACACCCAATCCATCCAGTTCAGGCATCATCACATCACAAATGATCAGATCCGGTGCTTTTTCTTGGGCCAATTGCACTCCAACCAAACCATTTTCTGCTCCAAGTGCATCAAATTCTTCTGCATCCAAGATGTCCAGAATGACATCTCGCACATCTCGCTCATCTTCAATTACTAAAATCTTTTTCATGGTTTATTATCCTTTCTATTACTCTTTATTAAGTGGTAGCAGCACGGTAAATGTGGTACCTAGCCCAACCGTACTATTAACCGAAACAGTGCCCCTGTGCGTTTCTACAGCTCGCTTGACGATGGATAGCCCTAAGCCAGTTCCTGGAATATTGCCTACATTTGTGGCTCGGTGAAAAGATTCAAACAAACATTTTTGGTCTTGCTGGGGAATTCCTATTCCTGAGTCTTGAACTTGAAAAGCAGCCATTCTATCTTGACAAGAAAGCTGAAAATTGACTTGACCTCCTGTGGGAGAATATTTAACTGCGTTTGATAGCAAGTTGATCAAGATATGCCGCACTAACTTCTCATCCATACAGGCTGAATGACACAAACCATCACTGACGAAGTTGATCAAGTGATTAGGACTACTGAGCTGAACTTCCTCCACCAATTCATAGCAAAATTTTTCTAAATCTAGAGGCGTTGGCTGATACTCCAGCTTGCCTGCGGTAGATTTGCCAATCAGTAAAACATCATTTAAAAGCCCATTGAGATGGTGCACCGTTGATTGGATGCGGTGGAGATAAGTCAGCTTTTTTTCATCAGACCATTTATGGCTGTAGTGCTCTAAGCCTTCAGCAGAGGCCAAGATGGTAGTGAGTGGGGTCCGAAATTCGTGCGAGGCTGTGTTGATAAAGCGGGATTTAAGTTCACTTAGTTCTTTTTCTTTCGTCAGGGCTTTACGAATTTGTTGTTCTGCTTGCTTGCGTTCGGTAATGTCGCGAGTCACGCCCCGGTAACCTTCCAATTGGTTTTGCTGACCAAAGATCGGGGAAGCACTACTCTCGCAAACCACAAGCCGACCATTTTTGTGGACTAGAGTGGTTTCTAGCTGAGTAAAGGGCGTTTGTTGAGCTGTGAAGTAACTGATTAAAGTTGTGTAGCGCTTGGCTTCGTCCTCAAGCATAAACTGGTCCAGGGTTTTGCCAATCACCTCATTGGGTTCGTAACCTAAAATGGCAGAAACTTTGGGACTAACGTAAGAAAAAACAGCCTTAATATCCGCTTCCCAAACCCAATCATTGATTTGCTCAACCAAATTTCGGAGTTGCTCTCGACTTTGCCATAGAGCCGCTTCTGCCTCTTGCCGTTTGCGTGTAATTCGAGCTAAAGCCCCCAAATTGCGCCGTAATTCCAGTTGCCTCATGACTTGATTGCCCAACGATTGCAGTGCTGTCAACTGCTCTGGGCTGAGTTGCCTAGGTACGCGATCGAGAGTGCAGAGAGTGCCTAAGGCATGCCCCTTGGCAGTGAGTAGAGGAGAACCAGCATAAAATCGGATATGAGGATCAGCGACTACCAGCGGATTGGTGGCGAAGCGTTCGTCAGCGAGGGTATCAGGCACCACAAACATGTCGTATTGCAAAACAGCATGGCTACAAAAGGCAACGTCTCGTGGGACTTCTGTAGCATCTAAACCAACCTTCGCTTTGAACCATTGACGGTTACTGTCAGACAGGCTGATTAAGGCGATGGGAGTTTGACAAATGTAGGCAGCCAAGCGGCAGAGTTCATCAAAGGATTCCTCAGCCTCAGTATCCAGGATGGCGTACTGAAGCAGACTTTCAAACCTTTCTGCTTCGTTGGCAGGTAAGAGGGCAGGCATGGCTAGTTCTTGGGAATTTTAGGAGCTTGCACATTTGCTAGAGAGTGCCCAATTGCTATCTAGTACTGCTGTTTAGGGACGCACTCTAACTGCACCGTCAAGACCGTAGCAAAAATAGGCTTTTTTCAGGATCGCTCGCTAGAGGCATCCTTAGCAGTTCTGGGCTATGGCTGAGTCAGGTTTATTGCTCACTTGGTAAGAAGTTGAGATGTGAGCGGTGGCATGACGTGAGTTAATTCATTAAACTTCATAAAAGTAGAATGTTACTAAGGCGGTCCTACCTTTTGGTTGTGGCGGCTGGCAAGAACCCTATTAGGTAGCTTCCTATGGCAGTTCGGAAGGATACAATTTTTGAGCGATTTTTGTCGCCTGTTCTACAGTTGTTTATTGATCGTGACGGCTTAGAGCAGTTTTATCGCAGCATCGATTGGGAAACAGAAAGCGATCGCTTCCGCAACCCCACCCTGGTTTATCCTGTTTACTACAGCACTCAAAATTTTCATGGGGTTGAAAAAGGCTATTTAAATCCCCGAGCGGCGGTCTCTTATGACCCGATCACTCAGTATGTCTTGCTGCCCAACGAAACCTTAATTCGGCAAGCGGCGATCGCCACTGTGCAAGGCAAACCCAGACGCATCTTAGATTTAGGTTGTGGGACAGGCTCAACGACTTTATTGCTCAAACAAGCATTTCCAGAAGCTGAAGTCATTGGCTTGGATTTTTCGCCCTACATGCTAGTCATGGCCGACTATAAAGCGCAGCAGGCTGGGCTAAATATCAAGTTTATTCATGCCAACGCTGAGCAAACAGGCTTGCTAGATGGCTCTTTTGATTTAGTCACCGCTTCTCTGCTGTTTCATGAAACTCCTCCGACTGTTTCACGAGCCATTTTGCAGGAAGCGGCTCGGCTTCTAAAACCTGGTGGAGAAGTTTTGATTCTGGATGGCAGCCAAAACACCCTGCGGCAAACTGAATGGTTGACCCAAATCTTTGAAGAACCCTATATGCAAGCTTATGCCACTGGAAGTGTGGATGCCTGGATGGGGGCAGCGGGGTTTGGCGCGGTACAGACTCAAGAGCTGTGGTGGATACACCAAATCACTTGGGGAATTAAGCCGCTTCCGGGGCACGATCCTGAATCTGCTAGACCCCATCCCAACTCTGTTAGGATTGATGACTCTGCTGTCCCTGACACAGGGTTTCCAGCTCCCGCATTTGAGTAAGCTAAGTATGGTTTTAAAGGCGGTTCTGTTTGATTTTAATGGTGTCATCATCAACGATGAGGCAGTTCACGAGCAGCTGATTGAGCAACTGCTGATTGAGGAAAATCTACGGCTCGGCCCTGGAGAGTTTAGTCGTGTCTGCTTAGGACGCAGCGATCGCGCTTGTTTAAGTGAGCTGTTAAACAGTCGGGGCCGAGTCGTCACAGAACCGTATCTGATGGACTTAATGGTTCGCAAAGCTCGTGCCTACCAACGCCACCTAGAAACCTTAGAAAAACTGCCGCTTTATCCAGGCTTAGCCGACTTGATGTTTAACCTGCGAGCAGCGCAACTCAAACTTGCGGTTGTCAGTGGAGCCTTACAGGCTGAAATCGAGTTGGTTTTGCAGAAGAGCCAACTGGCTCCATATTTCAGCGCGATCGTCGCGGGTGATGAGATTACGGCAAGCAAACCCGAACCCGACGGTTATCTTTTAGCGGTGGAACGGCTCAATCAACAATATCCGGAGCTGGATCTGCAACCCTCTGAATGTCTCGCGATCGAGGATACTCCCGCAGGAATTCAGGCGGCGAAGCGAGCGGGAATGTCCGTCGTAGGAGTCGCTAATACTTATCCGTTTCATATGATGCAGCGGCAAGCAAACTGGGCTGTAGACTACCTATCTGATTTAGAGCTGGACCGAGTGCAAGAATTGTATGCTCAACCAAACTTGAGTCAAGCCACATCTCTCTAACCCCGATTTCATCAGCAATCTCTCTAGAGCTTGTTTAAGTTTCTTGTTATAATAGCCGAGCGCTATTGGGGAATTAGCTCAGTTGGTAGAGTGCTGCGATCGCACCGCAGAGGTCAGGGGTTCGAATCCCCTATTCTCCATTTGTCCTTTAAAGAATTAATGTCCAATTTCACGAGTTTTAGAGATTTCAGCTTCTAGCAGGCAATTGACCCCTTCAAAATTCCTGTTTAAAGAATTAATGTCAGTCGATAAAATTATATTGCATTATTTGTTTCTCGGTGGGCTGTCTGAGGACAGCCTGTAGCGTTTGTAGCAGTTCTTGAATGGTGTATGGCTTGGCAATAAAGTTCTGGATGCCGTTTGCCCCCTGCAATTTCTCGTTCGAGACAAAACCACTGACGGCGATCGCTTTAATCTGCGGATTAATTTTTTGCAGCGTTTGAATGGTGGTGGGGCCATCCATTGATGGCATCATCATATCGACTAGGGCGACAGCAATCTGGTCTTTGTGGCGAGCGCAGAGTGAAATCGCTTCAATGCCATCGTGGGCTGTTAGCACATGATAGTTATAAGCTTCCAGCGCCATTTTGGTTGTTTCTAAAATCTTTGTTTCATCATCGACCACCAGAATCCATTCGGCATTGCCATTGGCTGGATTAGCAGGCTCTACTTGAATGGGAACAGATGCTTCTACTGCTGGCAAGAATACTTTGAACTCAGTTCCTTGACCCACCTTGCTAGACACATCTATGAATCCTCTATGACTTTTAACAATGCCCCTCACCGTAGAAAGCCCTAATCCTGTGCCTTTGCCCAGCTCTTTAGTAGTAAAAAAAGGTTCAAAAATTCTGTCTACAATATCCGGTGACATGCCAGTTCCGGTGTCTTTCACAATCAGTCCAATGTAGGAACCCACCGAGGCATCCAGATGCAGTCGGGCATAGGGTTCGTCTACAAACAGGTTTTTGGCAGAAATAGTGAGTGTACCGCCGTGAGGCATGGCATCACGGGCGTTGACGACCAGGTTCATGAGCACTTGATGCAGGTGCGTGGCATCACCAGACACCAGCCCCAGTCCCGGTTCCACGTCGATGACCAGCTCAATGGATTTAGGAAATGTCTTTTCAGCAATCTGCTTCACTTCGTGGATCAGGTGTTTCACTTGCACAATCGCCTGTTTACCCTCGACCCCACGCGCAAATTGCAGCACTTGCTTCACCAAAGCCGCTCCCCGTCTGGTATTGGTTTCAATAATTTCAAATAAATGCTGACTCTGCTGATCGGCATGAGGAAACTTGAACTGTAACAATTGGGCTGTGCTGAGAACGGGAGTCAGAATGTTGTTGAGATCATGAGCAATGCCACCCGCCAGAGTTCCTAAACTTTCCAGTCGTTGCGTTCGCAGAAATTGACTTTCGAGCTGTTTCTTTTCCGTGATGTTGGTATTGACGGTCAAGATCGATTGGGGTTCTCCCTGAGCATCATGCATTAAGGTCCAGCGGCTCGCCACAATGATTTCTTGACCTTGGCGATCGACTTGATACAGTTCACCTTGCCAGGTGCCAGATGCTCTTAAGCTGCTTTGAGCACTTTCGAGTTGATCGAGCGAGTCTGAGGGATACAATAGCTGATTCGCGTCTTGGGCGATCGCCTCTTCCGCGCTCCAGCCGTAGACCTGCTCTGCGCCCTTGTTCCAATATTGAATTTTGTTATCTAAATCTCGGACGAGGATGGCATCCGTGGTGATGTTGAGCAGCGCTGCCTGTTCCCGGATTTTATCTGCTGCTTGCTTATGTTGTGTCAGGTCTAATACAAAGGTCACGATCGCCTCTTGCGATTCATCCAGCAAAGCGCCACCGACCATCACTGGAATCCGGTAGCCATCTTTATGGAAGTACTCCTTCTCAAAGGCATTAAACGCTCCCGAACTGGCGAGTTCTGCCACTGCGACTTGGCTGAAATGGTTATATTCTGGAGGGGTGAGCACTTGCCAATTGATATTATCCGCTTCTAAGTCAGCGCGATCGTACCCTACCATTTGCAAAAAGGCAGCATTTGCGTCTGTAATACTGCCGTCTAGCTTGCTAAAAATCACGCCAATCACATTGGATTCGATCAGATATCTAAATCGAGCTTCACTGCGCTGTAAGGCTCTAAATGCTTGCTCATGTTCTACCTCCAGGTGTTGGCGTTGTTGAATCTCCTTCTCTAGTCGCTCATTTTGTGCTGTTAAGCGCTTGGTGAGGTTTTGCAGCCGCACATGAGTATTGACTCGGGCCAAAACTTCTTCATGATGCAGCGGTTTCGTGATGTAATCCACTGCACCTAGATTTAAGCCTTTAACCTTATCTACGTTATCGCTAACCGCCGTGAGAAAAATAACTGGGATCTCTTGGGTAGCGGGGTTTGCCTTCAAGCGGCGGCAGGTTTCAAAGCCATCAATTCCAGGCATGAGAACGTCGAGCAAAATCAAATCAGGAGGCGCGTACTCTGCCAGAGCGATCGCTCTTTCTCCGTCTTCAGCGATCACCACTTTGAAACCCGCCGCCTCTAGTAAGTCGAGCAGCACATCTAAATTTGTGGGCATATCGTCCACAATTAAAATCACATCTTCTTCAGCCGTGCCTGTATTCATGAATACCTCTTATTAAAATTGGTTTAAAAATTCCAGAATTTGCCGCCCCTTAAATTCTTTAGCTAGCTGTCTCAAGTGGGTGGTAAACGGCCTCAACTGCGGGTCTGACTCTTCTAATTGGGTCGATCGTCTGGCAATGGCTCGTAAATCTCCTCGCATGACTAAATCTAGGAAAATAGCCAGTTCTTCGGCGGGCGGAGTGGGGAAGTCAGACGCAGCTAAGGAGGACATCATGAAGTTATTTTCTGGCTGATCTTGTTTCCAGGGTGCTCCAGTTTCGTTGGCATTTTCGTAAATCCATTCTAGTTTTAAGTGTTCTTGTAATTTCTGAAGTAACGCGTCTTCTCGGATGGGTTTTGGTAGAAAATCGTTGCAGCCTACCTTAAGGCTCTGTTGCTGATCGAATTCAAAAACGCTAGCCGAAACTGCAATCACGATCGTGTCTTGGAGAACTGGCATTAATCTAAGGCGTCGGGTGGCCTCAAAACCATCCAAATTTGGCATCACCAAGTCGATCAGGATAGCATCGGGCTGAAACGATTGCGCCTTATTCAGTCCATCTTCACCATCTACCGCATCTAACACCTCAAATCCGAGCGGCTCCAAGAGATTGACGAGGATAGCGCGATTTGTGGGCTTGTCGTCTACAACTAAAATTTTCCGCTTGTCGCCTTTGATCCCAGCGATCGCCCCCTTTGAGGTAGTTGCAGCCTCTATTGGTGCCTGAGTTTCTGGTAGTTCTAGATCAAACCAGAACGTGCTGCCTACTCCCAACGTACTCTGGACCTGAAGCGTGCCGCCCATCATCTCTACCAGTTGACCGCTGATCGCCAGTCCTAACCCGGTTCCTTCTGTTTTGCGGCTATTTTCACCGACTTGTTGAAACGGCTGAAAAATCTCCTCCAGTTCATCTGAGGCAATGCCAATGCCAGAGTCTGCAATTTGAAAGCGAATTTTCTGCTCGTGATAACCCACCTTAAAAGCGATCGCTCCCGTTTCGGTGAATTTAACCGCATTGCCCAGCAGATTTAGCAAGACTTGACGCAAGCGTTTGTCATCGGCTCGAATCACTTTAGGGAGCGGAGACAGAGTTTGGTAGCTTAACGCAATCCCTTTTTGCTCTGCTTTAATTCTGCAAATCTCGGCAATGCTATGTAAAAACTCATCAAAATGAAACTCTCTCGGATACAGTTCCATCTTGCGAGCTTCAATTTTAGATAGATCCAAAACATCATTGATCAGGTTGAGTAGATGCTCTCCGCATTGATGAATGATGGCAATGCGATTCTGTTGCTGTTGGGATAACTCTCGGTCTTTCTGGAAAATCTGGGTATATCCCAAAATGCCATTCAGCGGGGTCCGCAGTTCGTGGCTCATGTTGGCCAAAAACTCACTCTTGGCTTGGTTGGCAGACTGAGCAATTTGCTCTGCTTTCTGGCGATCGCGCGCCTCTTGGCGTAGCTGTACCGTCCGTTCTTCGACTTTTGCTTCTAGCGTTTTGCTGTAATTTTCTAACTGTTCGTGGGATCGCTTTAAGTCGGCATTCGCAAGGGCTAAATCTTGATAAAGGCGGGAATTCTCAATCGCGATCGCGGCCTGTGAAGATAGAAGCTGTAAAACTTTAACTCGCTCGGCTGTAAAAGCACCTGTGGTTAAATTGTTTTCTAGGTAAAGAATGCCGATCAGCTTACCTTGATGCACGATGGGCGCACCCAAAACAGATTTCGGTTGGTGATCGAGAATGTAGCAATCGGTGGTAAAAATCCCCTCACGAGTTGCATCATTGAGAACCACACTCTCCTGAGTTTGCCGCACATAATTGATGATAGACAGTGGTATCTGCTGGCTGGTCTCTACCGCGATCGATTGCTGAACAATTAATCCATTTTGATTCGCCTGCCCGGTGGCTTCAATAAAGAGTTGTGCATCCTTCTCTAAAATGAGTATCCCTGTTTCTGCACCCGCATTTTCCAGCAGAATTTGCATCAATGTTGTCAGCAGGTTACTGAAAACGATCTCACCCGAAAGCGCTTGTGCAGCTTTCATGACCGTGGCTAAATCCAGGTTGTGATCCGTTCCAAGATGATTGGTTGTCCTTTGAGGGCTGGTTGTGTTTGTGCCACTTTTAGCGGCAGCTTTAGTAAAAAACTGAGGATATTTTTCTTCTAAATGCTTCACTTTAGCTTGAGCGCCCCAGATTTGATAGGCGTAGTGCGCTTTTTGAAAGTAGAGTTGGGCGATCGCGTCTCTACCCCAGGCTAAATAGAACTTAGCAGCTAGTTCACCAGCTAGAGCTTCTTCATTGATGTACTCATTTTCTTTGGCCGCAGCAATGGCTTTGTCATATAGTTCCATTGCTTCTACGTTCTTGCCTAAAACGCGATGCCGTTCTGCCTCTACTAAATAGTATTTGTGCAGATGATTCATGGGGGCATGATGTGCCCAGTTCTGCAGTTTTTCTTGATTGGTTTGGACGCGCTCAAGTATATCTTGTTGCTCAACCTGTGAAGCTTCAGAATAGCTAGCTAGTCGTACTAAGGAATCATAAAAATAGAAGATTACAACCGTGAGTTGTCCTGTAGATGCTCCGAAAGAACTCTCTATATGAGGGATATGTTCCAGGGCTTCTCGGTAATTTTCAAATCCATAACAAAGCACAAGTTTGTGCAAATATAAGTAGTGGAGTGCCAGTTGGTTATTGGTTTGCTGATGTAGTGGCAGCATTTTCGCTTCGTCGTAAGCTTTCCCCTTTAACTGGCATAAATTTTGGCTGTTTCCCATCAGGTTTAAGACGGCTTGCCAACAAATCTTTGTATTATTCAGCGCTGTTTCTTGGCTGATGCTACGAAGCGCATCTGTGTAGGTAACTATTTCTCGTTCGAGCTGTACGAGTGGCTGACCCACAAAAAACGAGTAATGGCTCCACACCATAACGGCATAGCCAGCATATTCTAAATCTCCAGTTTCCAGCCCACTAGAGAAGGTTGACAGAAATGGTTCTAACGTAGTTCGGACATGGTCTTTCCAGTGTTGAACGCCAGCATAGACCAAATGGCAAGTCTTGGCTGCGATTTCTTTGGCATTCAACTTTGACACGAGCCGTAACGCTAATTGACCGAACTCATAGCCCCGCTCAATCTCTCCTACCGCTCCACAAAGCAGCAGACTGTAGACAGCATAGGCAAAGGGGGATACAGCAGCGTTGCCGTATTGCACAGATAAATTGACCTGTTTGCATACGGTCAGAGGCAGCAGTGAGGGCATGCCAGAATAGCAAGCAGAAAAGATACTGGACAAAATCCTGATCGCAGCGAGTTGATGAGGATCGCTCATTGCAGGGAGATCAATTAATGCCTCAGTTGGCGTTCCGCTCAAAATTGCGGCAGTTTCTCCTAGAGCCTGCCCAATATCCGCTGGATTTGGTACGTCAGGAAACTCTATCCCCAACTGCTTTAAGACTCGCAATCCTGTGTTCAGTGCTGCTAGTAGCTGTTGCTGCCCCATATCAGCTTGAATCTGGACTTCGTACACTTTGACGCTGTCCAACAACGTTTTGGCGCGGTTTTGCACGATCGCAGCCAATCTCTGCATTTTTTCAAAGTCACCGCCCAAAAATGCCGCCTCTGCTGCTTCGGTATGCAGGGATAATGTGAGGTCGTATTGGTGGCTCCAGCTATCTTCGGCTAACAACTTCAGCCCAAATTGCAAATACGCGATCGCCGCTGCATAGGCCGTTGCTGCTTTAGCTTTTTGGCCAGCAATTAAATTAAGTTTGGCAATCTCAATCTGTTCCGCTTTATCTGTAACTAGCTCAATGCCTAAATTGAGGTGATCAACAATTTCAAATATCTTTTCTGATAATGTTTCTGGTGATATGTTTTGCCAAAGTAAATGACCAATTTGCCAGTGAGTCGCTTGCTTAGAACTATCCTCAATCAAGGCATAGGCTGCCTGTTGCACTCGGTCATGGAGAAACCTGTATTCTAAGCTGACTAGATGTGTATCTGTCAGATCTGGGGCAGGGGTTAACTCAGAGGCAGGTAATACTAATCCTTCTGCGATCGCTGATTCTAGATCTTGATAGGTTTCAGCTGGCGATCGCTTATAGATAATTGATAGCGTTTGCAAGTCAAACTTGTTGCCCACGCATGCGGCTAACTGCAACACTTGTTGAGTTGATTCAGGGAGTTTTCGCAGCTTCTGAATCATCAATTCAACGACGTTATCGGTAATGTCAAGCGCCTCAATTTGGGTAATATCCCACTGCCAGCCAGCTTTTCCCTGATTCGAGAGCGGATTGAAAGTTAGCAGGTTTTCCTGATATAGCGTTTTGAGAAATTGATTCACAAAGAAGGGATTGCCCGATGTTTTGCGAATCACTAATTCAGCTAAAGGTAGAACAGACATGATATCACTATGAAGCGTATCCGCAATCAGATGACAAATATCCGCAAGAGCCAAAGGAGCTAGAGTAATCTCATGAATGACAACGGCTTTAGCGCTTAGTGTCTCCAGCGTCATCCTTTAATGATGACTAGGGCTTACTTCGTTATCTCGATAAGCGCCAATTAAAAACAAATAACCTGTTTCTGCATCCGTCAAGATCACATCTAGCAGCTTCAGCGTAGCAGCATCAGCCCATTGCAGATCATCAAGAAACAGGACTAAAGGATGCTCTGGTGAACAAAACACCCGAATAAAGTTTTGGAAAACCAAATTAAATCGGTTTTGGGCTTCTGTAGGTGCTAACTCCGGAGCAGGAGATTGTTCGCCAATAATCCGTTCCACGTCTGGAACCACATCAATCATGACTGAAGCGTTGTTGCCCAAAGCAGCTAAAAGTTTAGTCTTCCATTGTGCTAGTTGGGTTTCGCTTCCCGTCAGCAGTTGTTTTACCAGTGACTGAAAGGCGCTGATGAGGGCAGAGTAAGGAACATTGCGCTGGAACTGGTCAAATTTGCCAGAGATGAAATATCCTCTCGCGCTAACGATCGGTTTGTGAACTTCATTGACCAACGACGATTTACCAATGCCAGAGTAGCCCGTAACTAACAAAGCTTCTGTTTTGCCAGCATTGACGTGATTGTCCTGCGGATACGCTATGCGAGCGAACGTACTCATCAATAAACTAACTTCGCGATCGCGCCCATACAGCTTCTCTGGGATCAAAAACTGGCTAAATAAATCGAACTCTCCCACCTGGAAAAGAGAAATTTTGCCAGTTTGTAGCATCTCTTGACACAGCTCCAAGTCGGCTTTCAGCCCCAGCGTACTTTGATAACGCTCCTCTGCCGTCTTAGCCAGCAACTTCATGACAATGTTAGACAGTGCCTCTGGGACTTCTGAATTGACCAGATGAGGTGGAACGGGGGTTTTGGCAATGTGACTGTGAATGATTTCTAGCGCGTCGGTTCCTAGAAATGGCAACTGCCCAGTCAGCATCTCGTAAAAAGTAATACCTAGAGAGTAAAAGTCAGTGCGGTAGTCGATCGAGCGGTTCATTCTCCCAGTCTGTTCGGGAGACATATAGGAAAGCGTGCCTTCCAAACCATTAATGCTGCTAATCGTTGAATTTTCTCTAGATAGACGGGTAGCAATCCCAAAATCAATCAGCCTGACTTCACCCGTTGCTGGGTTCACTAGAATGTTGTAAGGCTTAATATCTTTGTGAACAATATTTTGCTGATGCAACTGCGCCAAAATTGCAGCTAAATGAATTGCAGTTTGTAAAAAATTCTTTAACTCAAAAGGTCGAGTGGCGATCGCTTTTGCTAATGATTCTCCGTCAAAATCAGACAGAATTAGAGCGAGGCCATTGCCGTAGTTTTCTAATGCTAAAGGCTTAACAATTTCTTCAATTTCTAAGTCTTGTAGAATTTGATATTCATGCTTCAACTGATTCAGCTGATTCACCGTTGGATATTCGGCTTTCAGGGTTTTGATAATGACCGTTGATCCCAGATCACTTTGAGATACCCTTTTAGCTCGATAAACGCAGGTTATAGCCCCTTCATAGAGAACTTCGAGCAAGTTGTAGCCAGCGATCGTAGAACTCATTTTCTTTTTTGTGGTAATACGGATAGGTGGTCAATGCTCGACTGTTATCTAGGCTAATTCTTGAAAGAGTTATTGGATGAGCGATTGGACACGACAAAGTTAGCAGCATCGCGATCACGTCTATCTCTAGAATAGATGACAGGATTTAAAGACTATTGTCGAAGCGGCACTGCGGTGCTGTTGTGAGTATTAGAGCTCTACGAAAGGATTACCAAAGTTCTAGCAGAAAAAAGGTACCAGGGTGGTTTAGCAACTCTGGTCAAGCAAGCATTTGGGGAGCATTAAATGGAACTAGAAATTAGCCAACATGCTGAGGAGACGGAAGGCTTTCAAGTGGAACCCAAACGATGGGTGGTTGAGCGCACTTGGACATGGTTAGAGAACGCTCGTATTCTGGCTCGTGACTACGAACGCTTACCAGCGAATCACGAAGGCATGATTCATGTGTTCATCCGGCTGATGCTACGACGACTAACGAAGAATTGGCGGAGATGGGAATCAAGCATTGCTTGACGCTCTTTTATAAACACTTTCTGACAAATAATTCTTTAAAGGACACCATCTATTTGATCTAAGTTGGCATTGGCTTGCTTGAAAGGAAGGGCTTCGTTGATGCCATCCATTTCCTGCTGCTCTAGCTCATTCACTTCCCGGATGTACGATCGCAGGATTTGGCTGAGGCGCTTGTCGTAGAAGCGGTGCAGGCTATGGTTGGGCGTGGCAGGGAAGCCTCGGCGTTTTTTGTGACGACCACCCGCGCCAGGGTCGAAAGTTTGAATATCATTGGCGATCGCCCATTCAATGGGGCTGTAGTAGCAGGCATCGAAATGGAGACAGTCGATGTCTTGCTGACTGCCCCAGTAGCGTCCATAGAGCCGATCACCTTTAGTGAGACAGAAGGACATGCCCATCGGTTGGTGGGGGTCTTGTTCACTGTAGGCAGCGACGAAAACGACTCGGTGACGGTAGTGGGGCTGGAGTTGCTCAAAGAACCGCCGGGTTAGATATTTGCTACCCCACCAGCCGAATTTGTCGCAGGTATCGGCATAGTAGGTATACATCAGTGGGAATAGGGAGTTGGGGATGTCATCTCCAGTAAAGGTTTTCAGCGTCAGACCTGCTTTCTCAACAGCTTTGCGTTCTCGCTTGATGTTGCGGCGCTGGTTGGCATTAAAAACATTGAGGTAGTCATCAAAGCTTTGGAAGCCAAGGTTGCTCCAGATGAAGCTATGGTGCAGCCAAGGGGTGAAGCCGTGACGTTCTAAAACAGGTCGCCATTCCGGATCGACATAGAGAAAGTGACAACCGGAGATGCGGTTGCGATCGCAGAAGTGATCGATCTCATCCAGCATCATTTCCACGATTTCGTCTTCATCCTCGCCAGGGGCAATCAGAAAGCGATAGCCTTCAGCAGGGGTGAAGGGCGACATCCCTAGGAGTTTGGGGTAGTAACTGATGCCTAAGCGCTGGGCTAAATCGGCCCACTGCTGGTCGAAGACAAACTCGCCGTAGCTGTGGCCCTTGATGTAGAGCGGAGCAGCAGCGATCAGGTGGCGATCGCGCCAAACGGTGAGGTGATTGGGCAACCATCCCGCTTTGGCGGTAGCGCTGCCCGAGGTTTCCATGTTGTTGAGCCAGTCCCACTCAAAAAATGGAGTGTTTAAGGGCATGGCTAATGCGTCCCATTCGGCTTGGGGCACTTCAGAAACTTTGTTGATCCAAGCGAGGGAATACCGGGGCTGGAGTTGTTCGACCATGATTGCTGGAGTTAGGGCCATCCGCTCTCTAGCGTAATTCAATCTTTTCAGCGTTGCAGGCGATAGTGGAGAAAAACTTCGGGGCCGTTAGCTTCCGCCGAGAGCAATTCTAAGCGGGGCGCTGATTCTGCCGAAAAACCTAAACCTTGCACTGGGCTAGGCGCGATCGCTCCACCCAGAATCAAGGGGCAAACTGTCAGCCACAGTTCATCAATCAAATCCAGAGCCATCAAGGAACCAACTAACTCGCCACCTCCCAGCACCGCTAAACGCTGAATTCCCAACGTGGCTAGTTGCTGAAAAGCCTGCTCCCAGTCCAAGGTTTGCTCAGGTGCCTCAGGTGCCTCTGCTATCAGAATGCGCTCGAATTCAGCTCTCTCCTGCCAAGCCTTTGCTCCAAGGGTAATCGTGAGCAACCAGCGGGGTACAGGTTGAGTAAAGAAGCGCAGGTTGGGGTCAAATTCACCAGAGCGAGAGCAAACTATTTGTACAGGTTGGGCGGGTTTGCCCTGCTGCGATCGCATCTCCAACAGTTCTGGATGAGATACCCGCAGCGTCGTGCCATAAGCACGCAACGTACCCGCCCCAAACAGTACTGCATCTGCTTGAGCCACTTGTTTTTCCAAATGAGCTTTGTCCGCAGCCGAACCAAACCGAGCGGGCGATCGCCTTACATCGGCAATTTTGCCATCTGCGCTCATTGCCAACACAACTGTCGTATGGGGTCGAGCCAAAGCCGAGTCAACCATAGAGTTTGTTTAAACTAGGTAAGGTTGAAGAGAATCATACTTATGGTGTCAGTTCAAGAAGCAGATTATTGGCAGCAACGGTATCGCGAAGGTACAGACCGTTGGGATATTGGACAAGCTGCACCACCGTTTGCCAAGTTGCTAAACTCATCCCCTGCTCCTAAATCAGGCCGAACTGCTGTACTTGGTTGTGGACGGGGGTATGATGCGCTTTTATTTGCGGCTCATGGTTTTGAAGTGATGGGGTTTGACTTCGCGCCAACCGCGATCGCTGCCGCCACCGCCCTAGCTCAAACTAGTCAGAACCCAGCCCAGTTCCTCCAGCGCAACATTTTTGATTTAGCCACCGAATTTCCTGGTAGTTTTGACTACGTGATTGAGCATACCTGCTTTTGCGCGATCGCCCCAGAACAGCGACCTGACTACGTGCAACTCGTCCACACCTTGCTTAAACCTCAAGGACAACTTCTAGCACTGTTCTTCACCCACGACCGTCCGGGTGGTCCTCCCTTTGGCATCACACCCGTCCAGATTCAGCAGTATTTTCGACCTAGTTTTCAAATTCTAGAGCTGGCCCCTGTCGCCAACTCCATCCCAGAGCGGCAAGGAGAAGAGCAGTTAGGCCGCTTCCAGCGCCAAGATTGAAAGATAGACCCAGCATTTACAACTCAACTCGCAGGAGAGCTGCTCTCTTCGTAGAATGTAGTCAAGGTCACAATCAACGTGCAGAGAAATTGTCCAGAGATCGCATTCCCATGAATCCCATTGTTGAAGCAGTTACCGTCCTCGATAACAAATTATCCAACCGCTATATCGACCTCGATCCTGGCGGCTACTTCATCATCTACATCGATCGCGAAGCCAACCAGATTTGCGCCAAGCACTACACCAACACCATCAACGATCGCGGGCTAGCCGTTGACCCAGAAACAGGCGAAGTCATCCCAGTCCGGGGAAAAGTAGAACGCACTCACACCAAAATCTACAGTGCCAGAAGTGCCAAAGAACTCTGCATCCAACTCTTTGAGTCCAAAGAACCCAGCCTCGTCACCAAGCTCGATCACGCCGCCTACCTAGGCCGAGAATTCGTCCGAGCTGAAACCGCCATGCTCTCCGGAGAGGAATATGTGCAGGACTGAAGAAGGATGAGGGATGAGGGATGAAGGGAGTGAAAGGTGAGGAGTTAGAAGCCAAGAGCTAAGAACCAGAGATTAAGAAGTAGCAACCCAAGAACTCGAAACGCTAACAGCTAGGCTCGTTTGGAGGGGGTCTGGGGGACGCAACCGTCCCTCAGCGGGGTTTGGGGGCGAGTGCCCCCAAGGCTTGGTTCTATGCCCGAGACTGTAAAAACAAGTAGAAATAGTAAGTCGCCATTGGAATCACAGTGGCAGCAACCAACAAACCAACCACCCAAACCAAAGAATTGCCTCGCTCCTGCTCGGTTTTCTCCGCCGTGGCGAATGTTCCTTCCACCCGTACATTGTCCACAACTTGAGGTGGACCCGGATCAGGCCGACCCGAAAGCACCGCTACCAAGCGATCGCTCACATCCAAAAACGCCTGGTTATAGTTGTCACCCTGCACCAACGGCACCAGCAATGTTTCCTGGGCCATACTAGTCGCGATCGCATCCGACATCACCGCTTTTACCTGGTCACCCGTGCGGATTGCCGCCTGATTCGTCACTTTATCTAGCACCAAAAGCGTTTGATTGGCTTGGGCTTCAGGGGTAGGAAACCACTTCTCAAACAGCTTATTCGTAAACCCTTCTGGACTTTCATCGTAATCAAGGCGACGGATCACGACCAAATGAACTTCGTTCCCAGTTTGCTGCGATAAATCTTCTAATTCCTTAGTAATTTTGCCTTCGTTGAGGCGACTGATGACATCAGCTTGGTCCAAAAGCTGCGTTTGTGGCGGCGAGCTAGGCATCTCATAAATTCCAGTGGCGCTAGCAGGTGAGGCCACCAACTGCACAGCCAACATAACTACCGCTAGGCATAGGACCAGGCGTTGAAGCAAACCACTCCAACAGCGAATGTTAATGAGGAAGTGTCTCATACGCACGTATCTCTAAACCAATGTTTTCACGATACACCGCTTAGACAAATTATGAACAATTGTTACAGAGATTAAAGAATGCAGACGGAACTCATGAGCAAGTGAGCTAAAAAGTTAGCGATTTGGAGGAGCAAGAGCGATCGCAACTTTTTAATCAAAATTCCTGAAAGTTCTTGATTAAAAAATTTATTAAGAACTGCTACTACATTTATTCTGTGAGCTTTTCATGCTTGGCTACTATAACCTTGAATGAGCTAGATTTACGCCAAATTCTATGTCTAAAGGGCTAGATTATGGCTCTCCGTCATTAGAAGGAAAAATTTTCTCTTTTAATTCTTAATTATCAATCCTTAGTCGGAGGAAGCGGTACATCTGTTTTTTTAGGCTAGAGACAACAAGTGAATCACTTGTAATGATTTTGGGTTTCAACAAAGTTTAATAGTCGCTGAAGCAAGGAGTCTTTCTATGGCAAATAAAAAGAAGGAAGAGAAAGGGAAACAGGGTTTTGCCTCCATGGACGAAAGCAAGCAACGTGAGATTGCTAGCATGGGTGGCAAGGCTGCACATGAGAAAGGCACTGCTCATGAGTTTAGCCCTGAAGAAGCTAGAGAAGCTGGGCGCAAAGGTGGCGAAACAGTCAGCCAAGACCGCGATCACATGGCAGAAATTGGGCGTGAAGGCGGTCGGAACAGCCATAAAAACCGTTAGGCTTGAAGCATGCATCTGTTGAAGTTCTAACTATAAAAGCCCTAGAAATTACTGGGGCTTTTATAGTTAGAGAATTCTAATTTATTAGTTATGGTTCATCGCAGTCTAATTTTGCTGGCGATCGCTTTCCATCTCTGCTCCCTGCCTGCAAATATTTCTATAACGAATGGCTGCTATTTTTAGTAGAACAAACTATTCATTGGGCCTAGATTTGGCATAGAAATTGGGTGCTTTTTTGTTCGGTCAGGCGCGATCGCTTCAATGCTCCCGACTCACCCAGTTGGGTCATTTACTTGGAGGATTTCTGTCATCGACTTAAAGGAGTATCTTTAAGATATGAAATTGAGCTGAGGGGCTACTGCAATGGCAGAAAAACTCTTGCTAGCAGCGGTCATTACTGGTTTGCTGAGTCTAGGTCTAAGAGCAGGGGAGCTGGAAACTACACCTCCAGCATCCTCTTTCTTAAGCTTTCGAGTTACCTCAGGTTTAAGCTTACCTCTCTATCCTTAGCGAGCTGAGTAGCTGGAATGAAGGGCCAAGCGAGGTTAGCTGAGGGCGATTGCTACAGATCTGGTGTCGGCCTGAAATGGTTTTGGTTTGAGGTGTTTAGTAGTTGGGATCACCTTAAGACGGAGGTAAGTTAATCCTTCAATCACTAATATGAAGGGCCATAACACCTCCACCTAAAAAATAGTTTTATGTCTCCTGCTCAAGCTCACTCCCCAGCCAAACGCATTTTAATTGTTGATGACATGCCCGATAATTTGTCTCTTTTAGAAGCAATTTTGATTGAAGAAGGATTTGAGGTTGATAGTGCCAGAAATGGTAAATCTGCTCTAGCTCTTTTAGAAGCGTCACCCCCTGCCTTAGCCCTGATCGATGCCATGATGCCTGGTATGGATGGTTATGAACTAACCCGGCGCATCCGGCAAAATAAAAGCTTACCGTTCATCCCAGTGATTTTGATTACCGCGTCTGAGAGTGCCAGTGCTCCGGCAGGATTAGACTTAGGAGCCAACGACTTCATCCGCAAACCAATTGACTATGACGAGTTAATGGCTAGAATTAATGCATTTTTACGTTTGAAAGACACAATGAGTCCCTCGCAGTAGCTACTTGTGATGGTTTAGTAGAGGATTGCTTTTTTGCGCTCCATGGAAAAAGCAATTCTTAAATATAGACCTTATGCTCCCTAAGCTTGAATTTTTAGAGGCCAAGTCACTGTAAAGGTAGAGCCTACTCCCAGCTGAGATTTCAGCTCAATTTTTCCTTGCATGAGATTGACGAGTTGGGAGACGATCGCTAAGCCTAATCCAGTACTATCTGGCACATGCACCTCGTTGTTCTCAGCGCGGTAAAAGGGATCAAAAACCAATGACTGCTCTTCTGGGGCAATCCCAATTCCGGTGTCTTTAACTGCCAACAACCATTGGCGATCGCCTAAAGTCTCACAGGAGAGCCAAATCGTGCCTGATTTGGTGTAGCGAATTGCATTACTCAGGAGATTGGTAACAATTTGCTGTAAGCGTAGAGAATCTGTATACACCGTTGCAGGGGCACGATCGCAATCAACCACAAGCTCTAGAGCTTTGGTATCTGCCAAAGGCTTGAGCATCTCTACCACATCCTTAATCACAGAACGTACTTCAGTGGGTTCTGGATGCAGGTCCATTTTGCCTGCCTCATAGCGGGAAATCTCGAGGGCATCATTGATCAGTCGTAGTAGCTGTCTACCATTACGAACGACAGTCTCAATATGCTCTACATGGGGCGTGGTGTCCCGTGTCTCTGGCACCTTGCGAGACGCTCGCAACATCAACTCTGAGTAGCCAATAATGGAATTGAGGGGGTTTTTTAGCTCGTGAGCTAGTTGGGATAGATTGTCTTGATTCGCTTTCACTAAGCGAGTGAGTTCCTGGTTTGTGAGTTCTGCTTGGCTTTGGAGTTGGTGCAACTCACACAAGCGCTCTTCCACATAACTGTTGAAGCACTGGGTAATCGCTTCGTCAATCATGGTGTCAATTAAGCTATATGCCCGTATTACGTCCGATACCGTTCCTTTGAGAAAATCGGTTTCCAGAGTAGCAAAGATGACCCGACGTAGAAGGTGATACTCACGAGCAATTTCATTAGGTGCAAAACCTTGAGCCGCCCGTAAGACCCCATGCTCTAAACTTCTCTCAACAATGGATTGAATATCATTATCTTGAGTCTGGGAGAGAATGCTAACCATGCCTACAAGCACATCAGGAAGATGATCCCGAATTGCCGATCGCGGTAGATCGTCAACCGCCGGAATCTGTAAATCCTGGCGAACTGTCTCAATCCAGGTTTGTACAATGATGTCTCGTTTTGCAGCTAGCGCTTGACTAAAATCCATCGTGCCTCAGGTTCAAAGGATGGAGCAGGCTCTAGCATCATTCTAATTGAGCAGCTACTTGATTAATCACGCGATCGCCCTCTTAGAATAAGGCGAACTCCCCTTGTGCCTGCACTGATTCAGCAAGTAACCCAGTATGACCCTAATTCTCACCAATGATGATGGTATTGATGCCCCTGGAATTCGAGCTTTGCAAAAGGCCGTGAATGGAACAGGTGTGCTGGTCGCTCCCAAACTAGAATGGTCTGGTTGTGGGCATCGGGTCACAACTACCATTCCCATTCATATTGAGCAGCGATCGCCCGCCGAGTATGCGATCGGAGGCACTCCTGCCGATTGTGTCCGTGTCGCGATCAGCCATCTCTTTCCCAAAGTCCAATTTGTCCTGTCTGGGATCAACGCTGGAGGCAACTTGGGCGCAGATGTATATATTTCTGGAACGGTCGCAGCAGTGCGGGAAGCAGCATTGCATGGGATTCCAGGCGTGGCTATATCTCACTATCGCAAAGGACGACGTAATGTAGATTGGGATACAGCCGCGCGTTGGACTGCTCAGGTTTTAACCCAGCTGCACGATCGCCCCCTAGAGCTCGGCAGCTTTTGGAATGTCAATCTCCCTCATTTAGAACCCGGTGATCCTGATCCAGAAGTGGTGTTTTGCAACTCCTGCAAGCAGCCACTACCGATTGATTATGCTGTTGAGGGAGACTCCCTAATTTACAAAGGAGAATACTCCAAGCGCGATCGCACTCTAGGTAGTGATGTCGATGTCTGTTTCTCTGGCAAAATTGCCGTGACGCAGCTCCATCTATGACCTATTCCTTCCTTAAGGTAGATTAACCTTGGTGATCAGGCTTTTTGGGTGACAAAATTTGCGCTCATTGACGGAGTTTTGAATGCCTCATCAAAGGTAACGTAGGGAGAATGATAGCCCAAAGTTTTGCAGAGGAGAAATTCCAATGACTAACTTAGAGCAAAGCGTCTTTGATGTAGTCCGGCGGCGTCCTGTTTGGAGTGTCGTAATGATTGCCTACCAGCTCAATTACCCCCAACAAGATGTCAAAGCTGCCCTCGATCGCCTGGTTGAAACAGGCAGACTTCAAAACGCATAGAGCAGGCTATAAATTCAGGCTAAGGGCGATCGCTTTTCCACAGTGATCGCCCTTAGCCTGAATCCTCACTATTATTTACTAACTGTTGATTTTTGGCTCCTAGCTTCTGACCCCTAACTTCTGACTCCTAACTTTTACCTCTTCCCTCCCAGGTCCTAAGATAATAAAGCTGGGTTGTGAGGAGGTCTGGGTATGCGAATTCTGATTATGGGTGGCACCCGATTTGTTGGGGTTTACCTGACCCAAATTTTGGTTGAGCAAGGGCATGAAGTAGTTTTGTTTAATCGGGGAAATAAACCTGCTCCGGTGGCGGGTGTGCAGCAGATTCAGGGCGATCGCACAGACTCTGCTCAACTCAAAGACAAATTAGCCGCAGAGACGTTTGATGCCATCTTTGACAACAACGGTCGGGAGTTGAGCGACACTCAACCGCTAGCAGATCTGTTCCGAGACAAAGTACAACATTTCGTCTACATAAGTTCTGCGGGAGTGTATTTGAAATCGGATCAGATGCCGCATATGGAAGGAGATGTGGTAGACGCCAAAAGTCGGCATCGTGGAAAGCACGAAACAGAAGCTTATATAGCAGAGCAGGGATTGCCCTTTACTGCAATTCGTCCTACCTATATCTACGGCCCGCAAAACTACAACGACTTAGAAGCTTGGTTTTTTGATCGTATTGTTCGCGATCGCCCGATTCCAATTCCGGGTCATGGTCTGCACCTGACGCAATTGGGGCATGTGCAAGACTTAGCTCAAGCAATGGCAAATGTGTTGGGTAATCCGACAGCGATCGGGCAAATCTACAATATTTCCAGCGATCGCTATGTTACATTTGATGGCTTAGCTCGCGCTTGTGCCGTGGCTGCAGGAAAATCTGCGGATGCAGTTGAGATTGTGCATTACGACCCCAAACAATTTGATTTCGGTAAGCGCAAAGCCTTTCCCCTGCGGACCCAACACTTCTTTGCCTCGGTGCAGAAGGCGATCGCTGAACTCAACTGGCACCCTAAGTTCGAGCTTGTTTCTGGGCTGAAAGACTCGTTTCACCAAGATTATCTCGTTTCCGGTCGGGACACAGCGGCAGTAGATTTTTCAGTGGATGACGAGATTTTGGGCGCATGAAACGTTTACACTACTTGGCTTTGGTCGGGGCGATCGCTTTGGGCACAGCGTTACGCTTCTGGAACTTGGATGCCAAACCTCTCTGGCTGGATGAAGTGATTACGGCAATTTTTAGCTTTGGTCGCAGCTACTACGATGTGCCGCTAAATATGCTGTTTTCCCATACGGTGCTGGATCAGGTCTTCACGCTCAAATCGGGTGTTAGTTGTCCGCAAATCGCCCAAACTGTTAGCACTGAGTCTGTGCATCCGCCGCTGTTCTTCTGCTTGCTGCATGGCTGGTTGCAGTGGATCAACCCATTTGCCCAGTCTTGGGTGTGGAAGCTGCGATCGCTCCCGGCGTTGTTTGGAGTTGCAGCGATCGTGGCTATTTATGGACTAAATCGTGTTGCCTTTTCTCGCAAGGCAGGCTTGATGGCAGCAGCTTTGATGGGGGTGTCTCCTTTTGCGGTGTATCTCTCGCAGGAGGCCCGTCACTATACCTTGCCAATGTTGCTGATTACGCTGGCATTGTTGGGTTTAGTCCAAATGCAGCAAGACTTGTGGCAATCTCGACGGCTCAGACCGCTGCCTTGGCTCGGTTGGATGTTGGTCAATGGCATTGGCTTCTATATCCACTACTTTTTCTTGTTGGCGTTTGTCGGGCAAGTCGTTACCTTAGTGGGGATTGCAGTTTGGCAACGTTCCAGAATCTCCCGCTATCACTGGGGGGCGATCGCCCTAGCTATTTCTGGCGTGGCTTTGAGCTATCTCCCTTGGTTGCCCACATTACTCAGCCACACAGGCCGCCCAGAAATCGATTGGCTATCTCCCTTTCAATCCAGTTGGCTCGACAAGCTAGCACCGCTCTATCAACTACCTGCGGCTTGGCTGATCATGGTGATCTCCTTCCCTGTGGAGAATCAGCCACTCTGGATCGCTATTCCAGCGGCTTTGTTGATGTTGGTGTTTGCAATTTGGCTTATGCGCCACGTCATCCGAGGCTTGAAGCAGCTTTGGGTACAGCCAGAGACTCATTTAGCAACTATCACTTTGACCAGCTTTATTCTGTGTGTGCTGTTGGAATTTTTGGGGATTGTCTATGTGTTAGGCAAAGACATTACGGTAGTGCCGCGCTATAACTTTGTCTACTATCCAGCGGTCTGTGCTTTATTAGGAGCAAGCCTAACCCAGCTATCTCAAAACAGCTCTCTGCCTCCTAGAATGTCCTGGCCTCACTACTGGAGTGCTTACCGAGTCCAGATCAGCGTCTTAGTGGTTGGTCTCCTTAGCTGTATCTTTTTAGGACTGGGTTTCATCTTTCAGAAACCTTACCAGCCGCAACAGGTAGCTCAGAATTTAATGTTGGAACCCACTAAACCTCTGATGGTGGTGACAGGTTATGACACACTCTTGGAAGTTGCTCTAGGGTTAAGCTTCGACTTGGAAGTGCATCGGCAATCGCTCACTTCTCCAGAACTAAATCAAAACATCTCCTTTGGTTTCTTGAGTCGCCAACCCACCTACAGCCAACTTTGGCAGAATTTAGCCAACGTGCAACCGCCTGTCTCCACTCCACCTAATTTGTGGATTGTTGGCAGTGGTTTGAGGCAAAGAGAATTTCCAGAGCAGCTCAGCTTACCGAGCCAAGCTAAGTCGGGAGGGGAGACGGTGGCTTGCGATCGCGATGAAGAAAACTACCATCGTATTGGTGTGCCTTACCAACTCTATCGTTGCGCTGCCAGATAACGTGCTACTTAGCCTATGAATCTAGTCATCAGGATTTTGTTTTGGTTGCTGGCTTTAGTCGGCAGTCTACTGATTCTTTCCCTCATTCTTCTAGGGATGGCACCGGGAGTCAAACCGCTGGGCTTCACTGGCTTTTTGCTTTATGGTCCTGGTCCCGGACTTCTATGGCTACTAGGGTTGTTGCTCCTGGCTGCAATCCTACAGATTTGTAGCTTAGCCCTAAGGCTTGGACGGCAACGTGCTCCAAGCCAGTTATGCAACCGTCTTTCCTGGGTTAGTCTGATCTCTCTCTTGATACTTGAGGCAGTGATGATTGCCGATTTTCAGGAATTATTCTGAATGTTAGTTTAAGAACTACCTCTATCTAAGCTGTTGCCCAACCTGAACTTATGTCTGACACCCCTAATTCCCCCGTCGCTCGCAAATCCAGTATCACCGAGCATGCCCTGACGCTGAGCGATCGCCGGATTCGCTATACCGCCTCAGCGGAGTGGCAAACGCTGTTTGACCAAGAAAAGCCTGTGGCAGAAATGTTCCACGTTGCCTATCTAGCTGAAACAGATGAAGCAACGACTCGCCCTCTGACTTTTGTGTTTAATGGTGGACCTGGGGCTGCTTCTGCCTATCTCCACATGGGTGCGCTAGGGCCAAAACGGATCTATTTTGATGCCAATGGTGGCTTGCCGAAACCTCCGGTGCGATTGGTCGACAACCTCGAAAGTTGGCTCAGTTTTACAGATTTGGTGTTTATTGATCCGATCGGAACGGGATTTAGCCGTAGTTTGCCAGCTGACAAAGACAAGCAGGACAAATCGAGTGAGACACCTAGCAGCACGGAAGCAGAGAAACCCAAGGAAGTAGAGTTTTGGGAGGTGGAGCGGGATTTAAAGGCGTTGGGAGAGTTTATCCAAAGATTTCTCTCACGCCACAAACGCTGGTTATCTCCTATCTTTATTGCAGGGGAAAGTTATGGTGGCTTTCGGGTTGCTAAGTTGGCTCGCAAACTGCAACAGGAGTTTGGCATTGGTCTTTCCGGAGCGATTTTAATCTCTCCCGCCTTAGAATTCAGCTTGCTGGGTGGAAATGATTACAACCTCACTTCTTGGGCCACATTGCTACCCTCCTTGGCCGCGGCAGCAGCTCATCATGGACGCGCTCAGTGGGCTGGGGAACCCGGAGATCTATCTGCCCATATGGTCGCAGCCGAACTCTTTGCCCGTAGGACGCTGATTCCACTACTGGCGATGGGAGATGCGCTAACTTCTGAGGAACGCCAATCAGCCTATCAACAGATCGCAAATTTGATTGGGTTGCCGCTGTCTTTGGTGGAGAGACAGGCTGGGCGGGTTGATATTGAAGTTTTTTCGAGAGAACTGTTGCGCGATCGCCAGCGGATTGTAGGGTTGTATGATGCCTCAATCACCGCGATCGATCCCTTCCCCGATCGCACCGTTTATCAAGGGATTGACCCGACGCTAGATGGACTCGATCGCCTGTTTACAGGAGCAATCAACAGCCACTTGCGCGATACCTTGGGTCTGGAAACAGATTTGACCTACCACCTCCTGAATCTGGAAACCTTTAAGGCTTGGCAGTTTGATCTCAAAGGAGAACTGAAACAAGGATTTATTGGTGCAGTGGATGATTTGCGTATAGGAATGACACTGAATCCTTATATGCAGGTGTATATCACCCACGGGTTTTTTGATCTGGTGACTCCCTACTTTGCGTCCAATCACCTAGCGGATCTCATGAAGCTCGACCCTGAGATCCGCCCCAACTTGACGCTAAAACATTTCCAAGGTGGACATATGTTTTATAGTTGGGATGACTCGCGCCTGCAATGGTTTACAGAGATGCAGACCTTCTACCGAAACGCGATCGCCTGAGAAAAACTTATTATCGACGGGCTTCTGCGGTCGTGACAAATTGCTGGGCAGCCTGTTCGATGCCTGCTGGGCTAAAGACATCCATATACTTTTGGGCCATCGCAGGTGTGAAGAATTCCAGCATCAAGCGGTTTTCTACCCAAAACTCAACTACGTCAAATAAGCCATCTCGGTTGGCTGGAAGCACCCGCCAGCCTTCCCGCTCACCAATGCGTTCGATCTCTTCTAAGCTGAGGGATACAGAAAAAGCAGCATGGACAGGCGTGTATTGAGAAGACTGCTGTTCGTTGAGTTGGAAGCCTGCCTGCCCTTCCCAAGCATCGGGAATTAGTTCACTGCCCAAAGGATACAGCTCAATTCCAGTCCCGAATTCATCAGCGGCGAAAACAATGTAGCTGCCAGGGTTAGGAGGGAATGGCATCATCCGACCCTGGAGAACTTCTGCTAAGACGCTGGCAACGTGCTGAGGGTTTTTAACGGAAACAGAAAGATGATGTAGCATAAGTGCCTCCTAAGGATGAATATTCGCTGAGTTAGGTTGAATGATTAATTGATGCATCTAGAATAGGCAAGATTGTTAGGTGGCGTCACGACCCAAATAGATCATCCAACCGGGTGAGATTTAATGGTGAGCGAATTCAAAACTGAGCGATATTCGTTCCTAGTGAAGCTGACACCCAAAGCCAAACAGATTAAAATTCAGCAGCATGAAGCGTTGCTAGCTGCCCCGCGATCGCCATAGAGGAGCCTTTTGTGGATTTCAAACACTTTGTGAATTTCCGACTGCTGCGAAAAGAGGCTAATCTGCTCTATAAGTCTCTCTCGCCACTGCTAAGCGTAGATGCTAGATTTGCGGATGCAATCTTGATCGATTTAGCCAAAATTGTGCAGCTCTGTGGCCGTAGCACTGGGAAGTTAAGCTCTGCTGAACTAATGGCCTATCTAGTGGTTTATGCTCTGGTTAAGCAAGATGCAGAGAAACTCAATGCTGCTGTTAATCTTTGGGAAGCTTCCTCGGAAGTGCAGTTGCAGTATCAAAAAATCACGTTGCAGCTTCTTTTAGATTTCACCAAAGACCAAAAACCTGAGCAGTTGATATTACCCTCAATTTTGAATCAACTGGATGAGGAAAAGGGCACCAATTATCTAGGAGATGTGATCAATGCCATCTACAAGTTTGCCCAAGTCATCATCAAAGCAGACGACACGGTGGATTTACAAGATTTGGAATCTTTGTCTCTGATTTGGCAACTGCTGCATTCCTATCAGAAACTAGAGAGTTATCAAGCAGGATTACAAGCTGTCTCTCAGATTGCTCCCACCACACCAAGTCCCACATCAAATCCTGGTACAAACTCTGGAGTAGCGCCACAAGCTGCTGCAACTCCCGCCCCAGAGCAGCCAGAAGAGATTTTAGAGCAAGCACTAGCTGAACTCAATGATTTGACTGGGATGGAAAATATTAAAGAAGAAGTGAAAACCCTGACCAACTTTCTCAAAATTCAGAAAGTCCGAGCTGAGCGGGGTTTAGCTCAAACTTCAGTGTCACTCCATGCCGTGTTTTGTGGGCCACCGGGAACGGGCAAAACTACCGTGGCGCGATTGATGGGGCGGATTTATCACGGTCTAGGATTTCTGAAAAAAGGACATTTGATAGAAACCGATCGCACAGGTTTAGTTGCGGGTTATGTCGGTCAAACGGCTCAGAAAGTAGATGAATTAATTAACTCGGCGTTAGATGGCGTTCTATTTATTGATGAAGCTTATGCCCTAGTGCCTAAAGAAGCAGGACGTGACTTTGGTCAGGAAGCGATCGATATTTTACTGAAACGCATGGAAGACTACCGCGATCGCCTAGTGATTATTGTGGCAGGCTACACCGATGAGATGACCACTTTTATTGAATCCAATCCTGGCTTGAAATCTCGTTTCAATCGCTATTTTTATTTCAACCACTACAAACCGGAGGAACTGCTTGCCATCTTTGAAAAGATGTGTGGCAAAAGTCATTTTCACTTGACTCCTTCCACGCAAGATAAACTACAAACGATGTTTGCAGAGCTTTATGCGAACCGAAACTCAACGTTTGGCAATGCTAGAGTCGCGCGTAATCTGTTTGAGAAGAGCATCGAGCAACAAGCGAATCGATTGGCTGTGCTGACATCCCTAAATGATGAGGTTCTCACAACATTACTTCCCGAGGATATCCCTATTGAGACGGTCAAAGTCCATGCTGGCAAGGTTGACTGGCAAAACCTCACTGTACCCTCTCGCTGAGTGGGACTTTGGATTATATGTTCTTTGCTACAACAATCCTTTTTAATACTTGAACAGGTTGTCGGGGTTTATCCTGTCTGAAAAGGCAACCCCGTACCCCCTGTTCAAAATAGGTGGCAAAATCAAAGCTTGCCTTAGTATGCTCAATCGGTTAATTTTCTTGACCAACTAGCATTAAGCCCACACTGAGGTAGCTAAAGCAGATCGTGATAAGGCCATCAAGTTACAAAGCTTATAAACAGCTCTAGCGCCAACATTGCCATCCCATTCGTCATCCCCCACTTCACACACATCAAAACCAATAATTTTCCGACCGCTATTGACCACTTCACGGAACAAGCAAAATGCCTGTTCCAATTCCAGACCACCGGGCACTGGAGTTCCGGTATGAGGACAAAGTTTGGGGTCTAAGCCATCAGCATCAAAGCTAATGTAAACATGTTGGGGCAGCTCGGCCACCATTTGCTTGCAGAGTTCTAGCCAAGGCACGCCTGCATAAAGCTTTTGCTTCAGTAGAGGGTCGTAGTAGGTGGAGACTCGCCCGCCTGACTGCTGAATTAAACTAACTTCATCATGGCAGAAGTCACGAATCCCTACTTGAACCAGCTTTGAGACTTGAGGCACTTTTAGGGCATTAAACATAATGGAGGCATGGGAGTACTGAAACCCTTCATAGGCTTGGCGCAAATCAGCATGAGCATCAATGTGGAGGATGCCAAACTCTGAATAACGCTCAGCCAAGGCCTGAATGCAGCCCAAGGGAACGCTGTGATCGCCGCCAATCACTGCGACCTGCTTTCCTTGCGCCATTGCTGCTTTAGCTTGCTCAAAGAGCCATTGGTTTACCGCTTCACATTCCTGATTCACGGTTTGCAGTAGGTCTGCCAAGTCTGGATCAGCTTCAATCTGCCTTCCTTGTTCCATGTGGGCAATGATGCGAGTGGCATCCTGCCGTAGACTCTCATTTTTCTGCTGAATATGTTCTGGAATTGGAGCCATAAAGATGCCCTGCTGCCAACCCTCTGGATGATCGAAATCGTAGATATCTAGTTGGCGAGAAGCTTCTAGGACGCGCTGAGGGCCTGCGGCTGTACCCGCACCATACGAGACCGTCACTTCCCAGGGCACACCGAATACGATGGTTTGGGCAGATTCGTAGTTGAAAGGGAGACCCAACAAGTTACCGTTGTCGAGGCCAATATCATTGGGATTAAAGTTCTGTAAGATGTCTTCTCTGGTAGGCATAAGGAAGTTCCTGGAGCAACGTGGGTTAGTAACTTGAGTGATAGGACAGAGACGAGAATCGCTTCACTAAACTGAATGCTCTCCCAGTTTATATTTCCTTTAAGTTGAGAAACAGGGTGGATTAGCGTAGAAGGGATGGGAATCCCGTACCTGCTGAGCAAAACGCATGAAAGCGATCGCTGGCTACCGAGGACTAAGCACACGCCAGACGATGAAGAGAGTAAAAGCTAAGTAACCTAGTACTGTCGCCCAATCTTGCCAGTGATTGGCAGATAGCAAAAATTGGTCGTTCATTGATTGTGCTCCTACACGCCTCATGTCGCTAATTCCATTCTCATCGTTGCATGAGATTACAGATTACTTCTCCTACCCCTTCCGGCTCAAATGGCACTACTTTTCCATCTTGACGAACTCGCAGGCGATCGCGGCAGTTATATACTTCAGTGGGTCTAGCCACTCCATCAACACTCACAGCAGCTCTGTATTCCCAGTAATTCTTGGCGCTGCGTTTGATGCTAAGGATACAGATGGTGCGATCGCTAAGCAAACGACAAAACGATTTTGCCTCTACTGGTGAAACAGGGAAGAGTGACAACACGAGTAGCAACAGAAAAGTAATGAAAAAGGACTTCATGCTTGTCGTCCCCACAGAGCCAGTCCCCCACCTCGACCTCTGGCTGCAATGATATCTTCTTGCACTAAGAAGTAGTTGAAAAAAGCTTGCTTCTCCACCCCCACACTCGCCGAATAAAACTTAGCTTCACTGGTTTCTCCACCGCGGACTGTACCCTGATATAGGGAGAATTCAGACAGTTGCAAAGTGATTCTTGTGAAGTCAAACGCCAAGATGTTGTTTTTGCTCAACAGCTTAGTTGGGCCTGACAGTGCCATTTGAAGCTGACCCAGTTGAACTCGGTTGGTGACGTTACCTGTCTCAAAAGATGCACTGTAGGACGCGTTATCTGTCGCAGTTGAAGGAGATGCAGCTAAAGGGGATGCGGCATAAGCTAGAGAGATCGTGATCAAAGATGGTACGTAGCGACCTGCTCCTAGCACGACTCCAGCCCGCTGCCGAGTTTTGCGAGTACCTGTGATGAAGCAAAGCCGCCAGTCACCCGTAATATCGTTCAAGGAGTAACGAATTTTTTGCTGCTTGTTCGCTTTTTCTACAGCTAACAGTGCCTGAACCACCTGCTCAGGAGTGGGACGCTGACGAGAGCGCTCAAGCACTGCCAAGGCAGCTTGCTGAAGAATGGTCGAGTTGCTGTTCAAGCGGCTTTTGGTTTCACATACACCAATGACTATCTTACGACAAACCTGCTGCTGGCAGAGAACCCTGAAGTTGATGGTTCTAGGTTGAGACTGCGATCGCCTCTGTCCGCTGTTCAGTCTATGAACCTACACATGCAAGTGAGAGAAAACTTCTCAAGACAGCCATAGTAGAAATTAATCCACCCCTTTATGTGACTTTTCTATGACCGTCGAGTCATTAGTACCTAAATTAACTTTTACAGAACTGACGGTAGAGAGTCCGTTGAGCGATCGCGACCGTCCTAAAATTGCTCTCGATCTGCTGCGATCGCTGCATGTTCTAGAAACAACACACCATAGCCGTTTATGGGTCTTTATGGGCCTCTATAGCTTTGCTGCGGCTGCGGCTTGGGTTTTGGCGACTCACTGGGGTAGCTTTTGGTGCCTCTGGGCCTGTGTGCCACTCTATATTTTGGCTGCTGCTGCTCTGCATGGCATCAGTTTGTTTACTCATGAAGGAGTGCATAGTGTCCTGTCTCCTCATCCCCATTGGAATCGTGGGCTAAGTATGGTTTGTGCGATGCCAGTCTTGCAGAATTATGCCGCTTATAAGATATTGCATCTCAAACATCACAAGCATCTGGGTGATCAGGGTGATCCTGACCACTATAAAAACTATACCCATTGGAGTTGGTTAGTCTTCTTGATGCACTGGGGACGTTTATTAGTGGGTTATTCCGTTTATATTGTCGCAATTCCTCTGTTGGGGTTTTGGCAGGGAAATCGTCGCGATCGCCTGTGGATTGGGTTAGAAGTTCTATTGCTCGGACTGCTGATTGCAGGTGTGGTACTTTCTCCTATCCCGCGATCGCTCCTGGTACATGGCTGGCTCATACCCATGTTATTGATCAATGGGATGGTCAATATTCGAGGCATGAGCCAACACACCTTACTAGAACATGAAACTGACTTAATCCGAGGCACGAGAACGCTTCTAACCAATCCTGTCACTCGCTTCTTTATGTGCAATGAAAACTATCACCTGGAACATCATCTGTATCCCGCTGTCCCTTGGTATCATCTTCCTCAACTCCACCAAGAGCTGCACGCAGAACTAGAATCTCGCGATGCACCTTATCTCCCTTCATACTTTGCTTTTGTTCGCGAGTTTGTGGTTGCTAGTATTCGTCGGACTTCTGTGGGTAGCGTCGCGCTGGTAACGCAAGGAGAAAAGCAGTCATGCTAGAGCTACCGACCAAACTGTCAACGCTGTCTTCCCTAATACCATCTGCACCCATATTGGTTTGCGAAGATCTGATCCAGTTCACCACGTTAGATGCTGCTGTTGCCCAGGTTGCAGCCGCATATGATTTCCAACGTCATCCCTATTTCTGCTGGATGGTAGCCCCCGCGACTAGTCGAGAGGCTTTCTGCAACAGCCAATTGCCGTTCCGATTTGCTGTAGAGTCCTTCTCTCAGGCGCTAGCAGCCGTCCTGGCTAGGATTCCCAGTTTAGAAATGCGATTGGCGATCGCAGAGAATGTAGCTGAAGAACATGGGCATGGCGATCGCTGGCGGTCTCACAAATACACATTCCAGCAGTATCTCCAGGCATTGGGGGCTACCAGCACTGGATTGACAAAGCCCTGCCCTACCTCTGTTTTAGCTTTCAATCAGGCTATCCTGAACTACTGTCTTACCCAACCTGCGGAGGTAGGAGCAGCGATGCTAGGGATGATCGAATATCTGTATGTGGGCATTAGTGCCGCGATCGCTCGAACCCTGACCCAGCGAGCATGGGTTGCGCCAGGTAGCCAATCGCACTATGCCGTACATGAAAAGCTAGATACTGAACATGCTCATGACTTATTGCAATTAGCGAGCCCTGGTTGGCAAGACGCTCGATCTCGTCTGTCTCTAGCTCAAGCCTTGCTATTAGGGGCACATTATTTTTGGAGCCTATATGCCGATTTGCTGCCCTCCCTCTGAAATTGCTTTCTCCCAAGTCCGAGAAGATCCTTTGACTGAATGGCAACTGGTGGAGCGATTGGCGAAACAGCAGGAACGGCCATTACGGATCTTGTTGGTTGCTTCTGGAGGCTGTACAGCGCTGAGTTTGTTAGCCCATCCCGCGATCGCGCAGATTGATGCGGTCGATCTTAACCCTGCTCAACTGCATTTAGTTACACTCAAACTGACAGCTTTATTACATCTCTCTCTACCAGAGCAATTACAGTTGTTAGGAGCAGCATCCGATTCTCTTGAGTTTTTTGATGCCGCAGGGATATCTGAACTAGAGGCAGCAGCAAGCGATCGCCTCCAACTATACCAACGCTTACAGACTCACCTCCCTGAAGCAACACGTCTCTTTTGGGATGCTCGTCCGGACCAGATCGCTTTTGGAGTGAATCGAATTGGCAAGTTTGAGCAACTTTTTAGGGAGCTAGCAACTCGCTTTGCTGAACTGGGAATAGACCCACTTCATAACCCCCAAGCGGCAATGGCTCATCCCCACTGGTCAGCTGTGTTTGCAGCTGTATTCGAGCGAGACAAACTAATGCAGACTTTTGGCCCCGCAGCGGTGAGCTATTCTATGGATCGGAGTTTTAGCGAGCACTTTGCGAATGTGTTTGCTCAAGCTTTGCAACGATTTGCCCCTAATCAGAACTACTTCTTGACGCAGGTATGGCGCGATCGCTATGCGCTTGGCTCCGACGGTGTGCCGCCTTATCTCCAAGCTGCGGTGCAAGAATCAATTCGTCAGTTAGGCACTTCACGGTTGGCACTGCATCTGGGGCCTTTTACAGAAGTCTTATTAAGGCTGATTCAGCAAGATGCTTACGATTTGATTCAATTCTCCAATATTTCTGATTGGATGCCGATTCCTAATCTACACAAAATGCTATCTACAGCAGCGACAAATTTGCGACCAGGAGGGATATTGCTGGGCAGGCGTCTGAACGGTGATCATGATTTGGCGGCAATGATGGCTGAGCATGTTGCAGTTGATCGGCAGCTCAGCGCTGAATTACTGGCTAGCGATCGCTCCTATTTTTACCGAGAGGTGGTTGCAGGAGTGCGACTATGAAATTTCATCGCCTGAGCTTAGAGGAGCGTCCACTGTGGCAATCTGGTATTGCTGCTATTGAGCAGATAGCTAGCTACCCTTTGGGAAATGACTTTTTTCAACTGGACCACGGATCGGATTACTTCGCCTTTTTTGACCGCTTAGGATCTGTCAATTACTATGTGGCGCTGGATGGCGATCGCGTAGCGGCTGTGGGGGCAGGAGTTTTACGACAGGTAAAAACTCGGCGGGCAGAAGCTTTGCAGCCAGCTTGGTATCTGTGTGATTTGAAGGTTCATCCCCTTTACCAGAGACAGCAGCTCTCGATGCGGATTCTTAGCCATGCGATCGCGGATGGGTTGCCAACTTGTGTTACAGGATACACCATCTCCATGAATACCGAAGATGGCAGTGCCAGTCGCTGGGTTCGCGTTCTAGAGCGATTTGATCAAATTGCTTTTTGTCGGGCAACGACACTTGGTATCTATAGCTGTGATGCCATGACTATGCAGAAGCTAGAGCCGATACTAAATAAGCATCGTGGACCTATTACTTATCTCTCCCTCCAAGGAGTTAAAGATCTCCGCTTGCAGAGCACAGGCCAAATATTGCCTCTACTCCATGTGCAGTGGGGAGAAGGCAAAGTAGGGGCGATCGCAGTTCCCCAACCTGGATACACTCATATGTTTTGTGCTCCTACAGAGGATGCTCTAGCCACAGAACTGTCAAGGCTCGAAGTATATCCTAGTGCAACCGCTAGTGTTGTGAGTCATGGGATGCAAAGCGACTGGCGATTTATTTTAACTAGTGATATTTAATTCGATTCAAGCCTCTGGAAGGATGCTGCTAGAACATTTCACGCTTAATGTAGGACCGGAACTCAGCAATAAACTCGGTAATGCATTCGTTAATAGAACGACCGCTCTACCGCTGGAATTTATTGTTGATACCCCTGGCTGAAAATTATTATGAGCTTGACTAATCCTTAAAAATAACTTCATAAAAATGACTTACTCACTGTTTCACCTGATTTTTATCTTGCCGCCCATTTTGTTGCTCGCCTTGCAGCAACCGCAACCCCTAGCAGGCGTGGGAGGTCGTAAAGCTGCGCTCTCTCTGCTCTTGATTGCTGCTGTAGCGTTTATCTACACGACACCTTGGGACAATTATCTAATTTGGCGCGATGTGTGGCACTATGGCCGCGATCGCGTAATGGGTACCGTTGGTTATGTCCCCATCGAAGAGTATTTATTTTTTGTGCTACAGCCGATTCTGACCGGGTTATGGCTATATCGGTTGTTAGCTCATACCGAGGAACCCAGCGAACTCAAATCTTCTCCCGCAGCCAATATAGGAGGAGCGATTATCTGGGCAGGTTTAGGTCTCGCGGGTGGTTGGTTACTACAACGCGATTTTGGCGTTTATCTGGGGCTGATTTTGGTGTGGGCTAGCCCGATCCTAGCCTTGCAATGGTTGGTGGGCGGAGCACAGCTTTGGGTTCGCAAACGTCTTTGGCTCACCGCCACTTTAGTCCCCACTTTGTACCTCTGGATAGCCGATCGCATTGCCATTGGCCAAGGCATTTGGAGCATATCAGAGGTGTATACCACTAGGTTGCATTTATTTGGGCTACCTATTGAGGAAGCGACATTTTTCCTGGTAACAAATTTTTTAGTAGTACAAGGGTTATTGTTGCTCTTAGTGTTTAGTAAAGCCGACAAGCCCTTCCTCCAGACTGAGAGCGAGTTTTGAGTTTCTAGACCGCTTCTACCTTGAAACTTATTTCGTTGTACGGAGAGAGATTAACAAATATTATGCTAACTTGATTCAATAGTTAAGTCACCTTAACTAGCAGTGTTTACAACGTATTGACTATGTCTTGGTTGTTCTTAGCTCCTTTGGGAATTGCAATTACTGCATTTTTCATCTACGAACGATCCTGCGATGAGATCGCTATTTTATCAGCGGTTGCAGCCATTACAGGCGTCCTTTTTGGTCTTATTCTGGCACCCTGGCAATTGCAGTTGGTGGCTTTGCTCCTGGGTCTCATGTTGAGCCAAAAATTCATTAAAGCAGAGCGCTATCAGTCCAACTCTCGCTCTGAGGCCGATCCCATGATGACCATGATGTACAACGGTTTAGATCGCCAAAGGCCTTTCAAGTAAGCGATTTCTCTGCCTGCACAAACGCAATTGTGCTTACCCAGGATATAGTTTTCTCTTGTAAGTAGCGCTGAAACAGCTTGCCGACCCAATTTATCTCTAATTCTGACAGGTAATGGCTGAGGTGATTGGCATAGGTAGGCGGATGAGCTGCGATCGCAAACCATCGCTCGATTAAAGTGGCAGAGATATACATTTCCGCGATCGTTTGAATTGTCTCGATTTGAGCTCTACATCCTGCTTGCTCAAAGTCAAGCTTCAGGTCTGTGTGGTCCCAACTCATCTTAGGATCGCTTGTGTCTGCGTAGATGGCTTCTTCAGCAGTCACTAATCGTTGATACAGATCAGGCTCAACGTGAGCCGGGTCTAGCAATCGATACAATCGTTGGCTATGGCGTGGCATTGTTTCCGCTAGTGTGATTTTGCCTCCAGATTGTAAGAGAGATACGCAGATGCGAATTAGGCCAGGTCTATTTACTGCTACCATTAAGACGTTGCGGCCCACAATATGATCGAACCTAATCTCGGGTGCCTGAGCCGTTAATAAAGCGGGTAGTTGTTGCACAGGGCCTTGCAGAATTGTCGGTCGTAGCAACTCTGGCAAAGCTTCTGCTTGAGCTTGTAAGCGTTCTACGTCTGTTGAGGTTGGCACCTGTACGTAGACACCACCTTCTGGGACTCGGCGCAGTGCTTCCCAAGTGAGTAAACCGTTGCCACCATTGAGTTCTAGGATTGTGTGGTGCCGCTGGGGTTGAGCCATTTCAAACAGGCGATCGCGGACCTGTGCTAAGCGTTCTCCAGTTTGAGATAGCGTGCGTTGTAGCCAACGTTCTTGAGCTTTATTAGTGGGGCTGTAGGTGAGAATTTCTGGAGCCGTTACATCTAAGCCTTCGGCGATCGCAGCCAGTTGGGCTTCCCGACGACGCTCGACTTGGGTACGAATGCCTGCTTCAAATCCTTGCTCCGAAGGTTGGTAGAATACTTGGCCTTGCAGCGCCGTTGGTAGATATTGCTGTGCCACCCAATGATCGCGGTAGGCATGAGGATAAAGGTAGTTAGCTCCATGTCCAAAGCTGTGTTTATCTCGATTGGCATCCTTGAGATGGGAGGGCACATCCGCTTCGCGTTCTCGCTCCACGGCAGCTAAGGCATCAAAAAAGCCCATCACACTGTTAGATTTTGGGGCGGTTGCCAAATACAGAGCCGCCTGAGCTAACGGGTAGCGACCTTCGGGCATGCCCACGCGATCGAATGTGGCGGCACAGGCATTGACTCTGGCGACAGCCTCCGGATCTGCGAGTCCCACATCTTCACTCGCTAAAATCAACATGCGGCGAAAGATAAATCGCGGATCCTCCCCGGCGTAGACCATGCGAGCCAGCCAATACAAGGCTGCATCTGGATCACTGCCCCGCAGACTTTTGATGAAGGCGCTGATGATATCAAAGTGGGCGTCTCCCTCTTTGTCATACAAAACCGCTCGCTGCTGAATCGACTCTTCGGCAACTGCGAGATCAATGTGAATTGTGCCCGTAGGAGTAGGAGTTGTGGTTTCAACCGCAAGTTCCAACGCATTGAGGAGACTGCGAGCATCTCCGTTCGCCACATTAACGAGATGATCTAGCGCTTCTGGATCAAGCTGAATCGCGCGATCGCCATAGCCTCGTTCGGCATCCGTCAGCGCTTGGTACACAACTCCAACTAAATCAGCCGCGGTGAGCGACTTGAGCTGAAAAATTCGAGAACGGCTAACGAGGGCTTTGTTGACTTCAAAGTAAGGATTTTCGGTCGTGGCTCCAATCAGAATCACGGTGCCATTCTCTACCCAAGGCAACAGTGCATCTTGTTGCGACTTATTGAAGCGATGCACTTCATCCACAAACAAAATGGTTCGTTGATTGTGGCGATCGCGCCGTTCTTGAGCCGTTTCCACCGCTGCGCGGATTTCTTTCACCCCTGCCAACACCGCATTAATCGAAATGAAGTGCCCCTGAGTGCTGTTGGCGATCACCCGTGCCAGCGTCGTTTTGCCTGTACCTGGTGGCCCCGCAAAAATCACAGACGCGAGCTGGTCAGCTTGAATGGCACGGCGCAGCAGTCGTCCGGGGCCAACAATATGCTCCTGCCCGACAAATTCATCTAAAGTGCGGGGGCGCAGGCGATCGGCAAGAGGGGCAGCTATCGGGTTCAAGGCAAGTCTGGGTGGGGAGGAATTAGGGTCTCAAGCTAGGATAGCTCGCAGAACTGCCAAAATTACTAGTGGTCTTCTAAGACAACCCTAAGGAGAGAACAGCGTGAGCAACCTAGAGAAAAAGCGGTTGGATGTAGCCCTGGCGATCGCGGGTTACGCCGTGGGCAGCGGTGCAGCAGTGGCGGTGCCGACTTTCGGCGGAGAACTGCCAAAACAAGTGCTGCTCAGTACTTCCGACGTGCTGATGTACACCAGAATTTGGAAGATTTACTTTGAAGAGGATTTGTCCCACAGCAATTTGATGGAAATGCTGACCCAGGTGGGACTAGTGACCGTGGCTGCAACTGGCGTTGCGTACATTGTGGCGAAAGGTAGCACCGCAATTTTGAAAGAATTTATCAATTGGCTCGGCCCTCTAGGTTGGGGAGCGACTGCCGCGATCGCTGGATCTCTAGCCGCTCTATCCGGTGCAGCCTGGGCACTTTACTGCGACTACCTGTATGCGGAACGCAACCCCCAGCCTTCGATCTAACTGAGCTACTTGGAGCTAATAGCAATACTTTGTGGTGTCCAAGTCGGGCCAGGACAGCGTGGCCCCTCGGTTGTCCAATTGATAGGGTCAATGCACATACGGCGGGCTTGCATGCCTGTATCCCAAGCGTGGTAAACGATGTAATCAGTTTCGCTATCTGGACCGACCGTGATTGAGTTATGACCCGGACCGAGAACGTAACCGGGATGCGATCGCAAAACTCTTGGGCCTGCTTCATTGCCTACATCTGAGTATGGCCCCATCACGTGATCCGCCACGCCATAATCCACCCCGTAGCTATCCGTTTCCCAGCGCCCGCCACTGTAGAAGCAATAGTAGCGATCGCCATACTTCCGGACACAAGGGCCTTCTAGAGTATGCCAATCGTAGATGCCGCCATACATGGGGCGATCGGTGAGAAATCTTTGCCAATCGGATCTGGCCCGCAAGACGACTTTGCCTTCACCTGCTAGTTTGGTCATGCTTTCCAAGCGATCGACCATTAGGGCAGTGCCAGCACGAGTAGTTTCGTTAGTGTCTAAAAAGTCTTGGGCATAGAATAAGTACCATTGACCATCGTCATCACGGAAGGCGTGGGGGTCGATCGCGAACGGGCAGGACTGCGGATCTAACAACGGTTCGCCCACATCTTGATATGCGCCTAGCGGATCTTGGCTGGTAGCAACTCGTAACTGGTGGTTTTTATCTTCATGCCCCGCCGAGTAATAGAGATAGAAGGTGCCGTCGCAGTAAGCGACCTCCGGTGCCCAGAAGTTATTTCCCAAACTGGGGTCAGGCCGTACCAAGGCATTTTGCACAAATTCCCAATTGATCAGGTTGTCAGAGCGCAATAGCGGAAAAACTCGTCTCTGCCCAGCTTCCTCTACTTCTCCGGCGGCTTCTGCTGGCCCTGTGCCGATCGCGTAGTAAATACCTTGATGCTGCCAAACAAATGGATCGGCAAAATAATGAGGATAAATGGGGTTAGTGTAAGTTGTGTTTTCTGCGTTTGCTTGGGGGCCTAATCCAGATCTCGCTTCAGATTGAGTCATCATCACTCCTTGCACTGCAATCCATCCTCATCACCAGGAAATGAAGCAGCAAAAAAATAGAGGATGGAACTTTGATCGTTAGCGATCGGCGTTCAATCATCCTCTATCTGGAGTAAGCTTCTGGGATTAAGGTTTAGTACTTAAAATTGATGTAAGTTTCGGTCTTATTCTCTGGTAGCTGCTCTACCACATTGCAGCGCAACATTTCCTGGAGGTGCTGCGGTAGGCTCTCGTAATAATCTTTCTGAACCGTCAAATCCATTACAGGGGTATGCAACCAGTGCATCACATAACCCATCACTACCATTGGTCGGGGTTGAGCAGTGATGTTGGGTGAACCCCGGTGGATTGCCAAAGGCGATCGGATAATCACATCACCCAGTTGCATGGGGAAAGACTCAACGGGAATCTCACCTGCTCTAATCTTCACCAATGCTTCTTCACGGGGCATGACGTGGGTGCCACGAGCCATTTGGAAGGGGCCGTTGTCTTCCGTCACTTCGACTAGGGGAAAGTTAACCGCTAGAGCATAGAGTGGCGTGACAATCTGATCAGTAAAGAGAGGACGGAAATCCCGGTGCAGTTCTTGGTATTCAGAGTCTTGGAAGGGCGTATCGGCTCCTAGTTGCACCAAGCGGTATTCCTGAAAAAAGACCCGATCGAGCACACCCAAAATCGTGGGGTTGGCAAATACTTTCGTATTTGCGAAGGGTTGCACCCAAGGCAGAGTCAAATAATAACGGTTTTTCTCACGAGGGGCTAACCCACCGGGCCGCTGCTGACGCTCTCGAAAGAGTGCATCAAATGCTGCTGCCCACTCTTGGACCAACTCGCGATCGAAGAGTTCGGGAATGACACAAATTCCATCTCGATTAAGCACTTCGGCAAATCGATCTAAATCCCCTGCTGTGAATTTGCTAACACCAGTGGTATTGAGACTTTGAACCATTTTGCTGTCCTTCCTTCGGGCAGAATGTGGGAGTTGAGGGGGGCTCTCGACAGTAAGCGGGATGGGCGATCGCGTGATGTTTTTATCGAGAGTAAAATGTGTCGAGCTTTACACTTCTATTCTGCCCTGAGGAAGAGGTAGGATAACAGCAAAATGCTAAACAAGATAATTAACAAATTGTGAAGAGTCAGCTGGATTAAGTCATCCGTAACCATTCTTTAATCACCTTCACCAGCCAGTTGCATTCGTCCCAACTAAATCCTTTAGCAAAGAAACTTTCGCTACTGTAGGTCTGGATCGTGACCACCCTTTTTTCATAAGTTTGCTTGCCCGCCCGGAAGGCTCTCAGGGTATGAAAAATATTGTGAATTTCTGCATTTGAGCCTTGAATCATTGTCAAGGAGAAGCCAAAGGGAGATTTGTAAATTGCAAATTTCTCTGGAGTAAATTGCACATAAGTTGGTAGAAAATCCCAATAGGTCGAAGCAGCAATTAGCAGCACGATTGGTAAGAAGAAAAAGAGAGTATTGCCAAACTGCCAGCTCATACTAGCCATCACAGGTGCCCATATCTGACCGAAGATCGCTAGCCCAATGGCAACCGGAATTAAGTAGAGTAAATTCCAAGGGTTCGCCCCAGGGACTTGAATCAGCAGCTCATCAGCAGTTTGGTGCAACTGAATTCTGGTGTCGAAGTGTGGGACTATTGCTCGCTCTCTTTGAAGTGCTGGCGATCGCTCACGAGATGGGTCAGGCTGTTGGGAGGAAATCGAGAGCGGTGAGGCTTTACTGGCTTCTAGCGATCGCAAAGCTCCTAGCGCTTGTCGGGCCGTTTGAAACCGTTTCGCTACGTCAGGCTGTACCAGTTTAGCCACCCACCAGACAAAGTCAGGGTCTAAGCTGACGCGATCGGCAAACTGAATTTGCAGATCTTTCTGAGGTAACTCTGCTGGGGATACCCCTGTGAGGAGGTGAATTAGGGTTGCTCCCAGCGCGTACAGGTCAGAAGCAGCAACGGCTCGGCCCCCAAACTGCTCCATCGGGGCATACCCGTAAGTTCCCACAACTGTAAACGTGCTACCTTCAGCCGCAGCTTTATCTTGAACCGCACCAAAATCAATTAGGTAGATGTAATTATCTTTGCCCAAAATCAAATTGCTGGGCTTGATGTCACGGTGTAATACCGGAGGGCTGAGTTCGTGAAGATAAATCAATAAATGCAGCAGATTCGCCGCCATCTGCCGCACTTGCCGCTCGCTGAAATGTTGACCTCCAGCGATTAGTTGCTTCAAGGAAGCGCCAGAAATATGGTCTTGCACCAAGCCGAACCAAAGCAGGCGATCGTCAATGGAAAAATAATCGCGGTACTTGGGAATTTGCGAGTGCTTGAGTTGCCGCAACACCTGAGCTTCGCGCTCAAACAACTTTAGGTCATCCCACTGCACTTGGTCGCCAAATGCCAAGAGCTTGATCACTACTAGTTCTGGAGGCTGCGCTGCTAAATCTTCTGCCAGCCAAGTTTGCCGTCCAGCCGTTTGCCCCAGTTTTTGTTTCAGTCGGTAGTGCGCTTCAGTTGGCGTTCCTTGGCGAATGTGGAGAACTTGTTCAGGTTCTAGCATAGAAGTTAGGTGAGCATCTCCTTGGCTGTAGTTATCCCCAAGTAGCGGGAAGAATCTCTAAAACGAGGTCTGATTCTACCGACTTTATAGATACACAAGCTCACATTCACTTTCCTAAAAGCTAGATAGTTCTGATAACCACCCTTAGACTCAGGCTAGGGATATGGGGCAAACGTTATCCTAAATTTAGGGGCTAGATGCAGCAATAGGGGAGGAGCGTGTGGATCAGCTCTTGAATTTCAACACTTTAATCGAGATCTTATTAGGCGTGAGTTTGAGTGCGGCTTCTGGCTTCCGAGTCTTTGTGCCCCTCCTGACGCTCAGTGCTGCGGCTGTGCTGGGTCATGCCAACCTACCCACTGACTTTGACTGGATTGAAAGTCCCCAGGCTTTAGCTGTGTTTGCGATCGCCTCAACTCTAGAAGTGGGTGGCTACTACATCCCCTGGTTTGACCATCTTTTAGATGTAGTGGCAACCCCAGCGGCAATCTTGGCAGGTACAATCGTCACAGCTTCACTGGCTCCAGATCTAAACCCAGTAGCGCAATGGACCTTAGCGCTGGTAGCGGGAGGAGGAGCGGCAGGCATCACCAAAAGCCTGACGAATCTGTTACGAGCTACCTCAACTGCAACTTCTGGTGGTTTAGCGAATCCAATCGTAGCGACAGTGGAATTAGTAATAGCGATCGCGCTCTCGATCTTAGCGATCACTTTGCCAGTTGTTGCCATTATTGTGGTGATCACATTTCTGGGATTGGCGATCGCGAAACTGTGGCGATTTTTCTCTCGTTTCAGAACGCCGCAAAGCACCCCAGAAAATTTGTCTTAACTTGGAGGACTTTCGCAGCAGAGAAAGCGATCGCGACAGTACATGGTTGCAGCAGTTATTCTTCTTCTGGCGATCGGCCTCGTTGTGGTTGGGATTTTTGCCAGTCCGCTCTTAGTCAAGCAACGACGCGATCGCCTCAAGCAACGCCCATTTCCGCCGCTTTGGGATGCCGTAGTAGAGAATTATCTCCCTATTTATCCTCGTCTTTTTGCAAGTGAAAGGAGACGGTTACAGGGACATATCCAAGTCTTTCTGAAAGAGAAGCAGTTTATTGGCTGTGGGGGGTTGCAAGTCACAGAGGAGATGAAGGTGGCGATCGCAGCAATGGCCTGTTTGCTGTTGTTGAATGAGCGAGGGACCTATTTTCTCAAGTTGCGATCGATTCTGGTGTATCCCGGCACTTACTTTGTGAATGAAACTGCGATCGAGGGTAACTATGTGGTGGAGGAAAGACGAGCCGCGCGGCTAGGGGAGTCGTGGAGCCGTGACCAAGTGGTGTTGTCTTGGGAGCAGGTGCAGCGGGACGCGAGTAATTGGCGAGACGGACATAATGTAGTGCTGCATGAGTTTGCTCACCAGCTAGATCAAGAGGATGGCAACGCCGAGGGAGTACCGTTTTTGCCCAAAAATCTAGATTATGCAGTCTGGGCAAAGGTGATGACGCAGGAGTATCAACAACTCTGCCAGAATGTGCAACGAGGAGCCAAAACGGTGATGGATAGCTATGGCACTCTGAATGCCGCTGAGTTTTTTGCCGTAGCAACTGAAACCTTTTTTGAAAAACCCCAGCAATTGTTGAAAAAGCATCCTACCCTTTACGAGCAGTTACAACACTACTATCAACTCGATCCGGTGAAATGGGTTTAATTATGGCATCGCTGAAAGGGTTTAGACTGAGGCTAGTGATCGACAATGCCACATCAGGGAGTACGCAAGACAGGGGTATGAACCAGCATCCCTTCGACCCGTCCGATTCTCATCTCAATGGCAATAATGGCTCAGGCCAGAAAATGCCACCACCAACACCTATTCCGCCTACTCCTCCATTAGTAGAACCAGAAACTCTCCCATTAGTAGAACCAGAAGCGGAACAGGCGAAGCAAGAACGGCTCCGCGCTACTCAACAAAGTTTTAAGCGCCTTTACCTGATCTTGCTTGCCGTTGGTCTGTCCATTGGAGCGGTTCTAGCAGTTGGGGTGGCTATCCTGCTCGATCGCTTTGGGCTCTCTGATCCGCCCTCTAGGTGCAATCGCAATTCGATCGGATGCTTTCAGAACGCGCCACCTGAGACATAGAGCGATCGCCCTCTATCTCCTCATTCCTTCATTGATCACACTTGACCTCAAAGGAGTGCCAACGGGGCTGATCGCCTTTTTGTCTACCCTAATCTGAGTTCCATCACGATAATAGAAACTCGTAGACCCGTCACTGTGTCTAATGGTTGCGGCAGGAGAGGCCACTTGGCCCCGTGGAGAACGGATGGCACCATTAGAATAAACTCGGGCACTATTGGGGTAGTTAGGTTGACTGTCTCTGGTATTGGGAAAGTTAAAAGTTCCCAATCTATCAATGGCAGCCTGAGCCTGAACCGCTGCAGCACTGGATAGCTCTAACCCCAAAACTACTAATACGCCAGCAATTAAACGTTGCATCAGTTGGCCTCAGGCATCGAAAAAGTTTGAAGTTGTAGACAGGGCCGATTCATATGGTTCCCTACTTCTATTATTTCAAATCTCTTTGCGTTTGCCTGCTCCTTTGAGTAGTATCTGCGTGATTACATATCTTCTAGTTCTATGCCTTTAGTTTCTTTGACTAGGAAGAGCACAAAGAAGAAAGACATGGCTGCTGCTGTAGCATAGAGAGCGTACGCAGTCCCCAAGCCAAAGGATTCTAGCAAGGGTGGGAATGTAGTTGAAACAAGAAAGTTGGCTACCCACTGAATCGTTGCACAAGCTGCCAAGGCAACCGCACGAATCTGGTTGTTAAACATTTCGCCCAGTAGCACCCACACCACAGGCCCCCAAGAGAAGCCGAAGCAAAACACATATAGGTTAGCGGCCAATAACGCGATAATGCCCTGAGAGCCTGCCAGTACTGGATTGCCCGCTGGATCTACCGCCGCATTGCTAAAGACAGTTGCCATTGCGCCTAGCGTCAGTGTCATGCCAATGGACCCCAAAACCAATAGGGGTTTGCGGCCAAATTTATCCACAAAGGCGATCGCAACTAGAGTGGTGACGATGTTGGTGACTGAAGTGATCACGGTAATCCAGAGCGAACTCGCCTCGTTAAACCCAACCGAGCGCCACAGGACACTGCTGTAGTAGAAGATGACATTAATCCCCACGAACTGCTGGAAAATAGACAATCCCATCCCCAACCAAACAATCGGAATTAAACCACCTCTACGACTCAAAAGATCAGAGAATTTCGCAGTGCGATCGCGAAGCACTGTATCGCGAATTTCCTGAATTTTGGTTCTTACATCAATGGTTCTATCTACCTTGGCAAAGACAGCCGCCGCTTCGGATTCTCGCCCCTGCGCCACTAAGTAACGGGGAGACTCTGGAATTCTTAATGCCGCCACACCATACAGAATAGCGGGAGGAATTTCTGTCCAAAACATCCATCGCCAAGCAGCAATGCCAAACCAGAAAGGGGCAGTCGCAGAACCCGCAGAAACAGCAATAAAGTAGTCAGAAAGCAAAGCCAGAAAGATTCCGACCACAATTGCCAACTGCTGCAAAGAGCCCATTCTCCCTCGTAAATGTGCCGGGGAGACTTCAGCAATATAGGCTGGGGCAATCACACTGGCAGCGCCAACAGCTACACCGCCTAAAACTCGCCAAAAAATAAAATCCCAAATGCCGAATGGTAAGCCAGAGCCGATCGCGCTAATTGTGAATAATATTGAAGCAATGATCATGACTCGGACTCGACCAAAGCGATCCGAGATTTGGCCTGCAAAGAAAGCTCCGATCGCAGAACCTAACAGTGCCAAAGAAACTGCTAAGCCGATCAACACACTATTTGCTTGAAAGTGAGCTTGCAAAGCCGCAACCGCACCATTGATGACCGCAGTATCGAACCCGAATAAAAAGCCACCCAGCGCCGCCGCTCCACAGATCAGCAGAATATAGGAGCGATTGTTCTGAGCAGTAGGTTGTTTTGTTGAAAGCATGACTATACTTGTTAAATAATTTTCGTTAAGTCGGTCAGCCACAAAGTTAGCCAACAGAAAACAGGAGCCAGCCTCTGACAGGATCGTTGCGCTCTTAGCTCTAATATTCTTTGTTGGATCTTGACCTTATCCTGCTTTCTACTCGCTGCTCATCTGCCTTAGCGAACATGTTCTTTTTCGAACATCCCCCGTTGAAAGGAGATTTGCCCCTCCGAAGACGTAGTAGCAGTTGATACACATATGGTTTAGCTAGTTTACTCGAAGTTTGAAGTCGTAGAAATGATTGCCTGGGCTACCGTAGCCAAAGACATAGTAGTTGCCCATTTTTTGTAGTTCATACTGCAACGGTTGCGATCGCTCAGTTATGGAGTGGACATCTAGGCTAGGGTTGCAGCCGACATGGTGACAAATAGTAGACGCTGGAGCCATACCCGAATCATAGGTTTAGCCCGCTAAACAGCAGAACTGCAAAATATTGCCTGATTGTAAGTTAAAGTTCTTTCGGAGATCGGCGAGTGAATCTAAAGTTAAAGGCTCACTTTCCGGACTCTGACAGGCTAGGCAGGTAGTACTCTGCCATTAGATTTTAGGATTTTTAAGGGAAATTTTTATGACATTTCGGATTCTCAGCTTAGATGGAGGCGGGATTCGGGGAGTTATTGCAGCACGCATTCTGCAAGTAGTGGAGCAGCAGTTAGGCGGCCCTCTGAGCCAGCATTTTGATTTAATCGCTGGAACTTCCACAGGCTCACTCTTGGCCGCTGGTGTAACTTTAGGCTTTAGCAGTGAGAGGTTAATCAATCTTTATCAAGAGCGCGGCAAAACTATCTTTCCCTATGGGGATTGGTGGGGCTATTTGATGCCGCAGCGGTTAAAATTAATCGCGCAATATGGTTTGACCAGTTTCCCCCCTTCTCTCTCTGTGCCCAAGTTTTCTGATGCAGGCTTACTGAAAGTGCTGCAAACAGAATTAGGCGATCGCAAATTCTGCCAAATCAGCTCTTCCCAGAAATCTAATGGCGAATCTCAAAAATTATTGGTCACGACCTACGACACAATTCGGCGCATGCCACTGGTGTTCAAGAGTTGGCGGCATGACAAGTGGTATGCCAACGTGCCCTTATGGGAGATCTGTGCTTGCTCTGCTTCCGCCCCCTCCTACTTTCCTGCCCATCGTCTCCTAGTACGGGCAGACGGAACTGCTAAAGGTGCCACTCCTCAGACGCTTACCTTAGCAGCGACTCCCTGGCAAGATGCAGATGATTATTACAAGATGCAAATTGAAATCTTGGCAGGGCCAGGAAAAGGGCAAAGAGCTTCAATCGAGCGCTATGCTGCTGCCACCCAGACGGCAACTATGGCGCAGCCTTGGTCTGTGGTGCCCGATGCTACTTCTACGTACCGTCTGATCGGTGAGTTTTCTACCATTGATGGTGGAGTGGGAGCCAATAATCCGACTGCCTGTGCGATCGCGGAAGCTCTAAGATTAGGTCATGCGCCACAAGATATTCAGGTACTCTCTATTGGCACTGGGCAGCCTGAAGGCTCAATTCCTTGGGTGGAAGCGAGACAGTGGGGGATACTGCGTTGGGCTTGGAACGCCCGCATTATTGGTGTGACGATGGATGCCCCTTCCGGCATTCATGCCTACGTCTCCCAGCAAATTACCGCTGACGACCACTACTTGAGAATTCAGCCCAAACTGAATTACTCAAAGGAAGGCATTGATAATGCTAGCCCAGAGAATTTGGCAAATCTACGACGGGACGCGGAAGCATGCCTGAGCCAAGTGCAAGGACGACTGACTCATTTCCTTAAAACCAATTGGTTATCCTAATCGCCTACGAACTGGGTCCTGTTTAGGGTGGGTTCCTAGAGTCTGAATGTTTATCATGGTGCTATGTCTGAGCATACTTCCCGCCATCGCGATCGCGACCATCAGCAGCAGCAGGGGCATCACGGTCATCACCACTCTCATGGCCATCATCATCGCCTGGCTAACTATAACCGCGCCTTTGTCATTGGCCTCAGCTTAAATCTGGGCTTCGTGCTAACGGAGGCTGTGTTTGGAGTTTTAGCCCATTCTGTCTCTCTACTTGCCGATGCGGGGCACAACTTAAGCGATGTGTTGGGTTTAGCTTTGGCTTGGGGAGCAAGTCTCTTAGCTCAGCGGAAACCCTCGCGACGGTATACCTATGGTTGGCGGCGCTCTTCGGTTTTAGCGGCGTTCTTTAATGCAATTTTCTTACTCGTCGTGACAGGTGGCATTGCTTGGGAGGCGATCGCCCGCTTGGTTCGCTCAGCGCCGCTCCCGGAAGTTGCAGGCAGCACCATGATCGGGGTAGCGGCCTTAGGAATTGTGATTAATGGTGCTACAGCGGCTCTATTTTTAGCAGGTCGTAAGCATGACCTCAATATTCGAGCAGCATTTCTACATATGGTGGCGGACGCGATCGTGTCTTTGGGTGTGGTGTTGGCGGGGTTAGCAATTCTGCTGACTCAATGGTTTTGGTTAGACCCTGCCTTTAGTTTGGTGGTCAGTGCAATCATCATTACAAGTACTTGGCAATTACTTAAGGAGGCTTTTAGCCTTAGCATGGATGCTGTACCCACCCAGATTAACGAGCAGGCGGTGTGGACTTATTTAACTGAGCGGGTAGGGGTGACTCAAGTTCATGACTTACATATTTGGGGCATGAGCACGACGGAGACCGCTTTAACGGCGCATTTAGTGATGCCACAAGGACATCCTGGAGATGCGTTCTTAGCTCAAATGGCTCAGGAATTGCACGATTTTTTCGGCATTGAGCATACGACGCTGCAAATTGAGACGGTTAACTCTTGCCAAGCTTGTGCTTTGGAGCCAGAGCATAGGGTTTAACCTATAGAGGTAATAGATCTCTAGGAGATTATGGTCGCGATCGCTTTTGCACCTTGGGATGCCCTACTCAAGCAATATGTGGATGATCAGGGCCGAGTAGACTATCGCACTTGGCAGCAGGAACAGCCAGATACCCTCAATCAATGGCTCTCAACTTTTCAATCTCCTGATTTCAGTCTGGAGTTGCCACGAGACCAGCAGTTGGCATTGTGGATTAATCTCTACAATGCCTTTACGATCGCGCGAATTTTAGAGCGTTACCCGATTCCATCGATTCAACCGAAGATTTTGGGATTACCGAACTGGGCCGCTTTTCTGTGGTTTTTCTCTCGTCCCGCTCATGTGGTGGCAGGGAAGCGCTACAGCTTGGCAGATATTGAACATAAAGTTCTGCGATCGCAATTCCAGGAACCCCGGATTCATTTTGCCTTGGTTTGTGCCTCGATTGGTTGTCCCTTACTACGCAATGAAGCTTACTGGCCCGATCGCGTGGAGGAGCAATTGGAGGCGGATGTCAGCCGTTTTATCAACAACGAGGATAAGGTGCACTACGACTCGCAAACGCAAACGCTATATTGCAGTCAAATTTTCAAGTGGTATCGGCAAGACTTTCTCCAGGTGGCCCCTTCCATTCCAGACTACATCCGTCGTTATCTCCAAATAGATCGACCTCTGGATGCTGAAACTCCAATCCAATATCTGGATTACGATTGGCAACTGAATCAGCGGATATCGGCATAAAACTTCTTGAGATAGGTCGCTGAAACACCCAATCCCCAGAGAAAGCCAATGTAGGAATAAATGGCAGTGGCTTTCAGTGAACCCCAATGGGCTACCCGGCGATCGGAAGTTTGCACGACTCGGTTGACCATGCAGATACGTCCTTTCTGGACTAATTTGAGACACAGATCACCGTCTTCCATGATGGGTAAAGCTGGATCAAAGCCGCCACATTCCCAAAAGTCCTGGCGACGACAAAACATAACTTGGTCGCCAAACAAAAGACGTAATCCCTTAAAGAAGAGACGGGGGCGAAATAATAGTGGTGCGTAATAGGTTTTGAGGTAGTGATGTAAGGAGATGCCCCAGCGGGTGGTTTGCGGTCCTGCCAATAAACAAACAAATCCACCACAGGCGATTTGGGCATCTTCCAAAGTATGGCTCATGACTTTAACTAAGTCGTCTGGCACCCAAGTATCGGCATGGAGAAAGCAAAGGATATCTCCTGTAGCCGCTTCCGCGCCGAAGTTCATTTGCAGCGATCGCCCTCGTTGCTCGGTTTCTAGAAGGTGTAGTTGCGTCCCAGGAGGCATACAACCCGATACTGCGACTGCTTCAGCGATCGCAACTGTCTCATCTTCACTGCCGCCATCTACGACGATGATTTCGGCGGCAGGGGGATGCAACAAGGCCAAGTGACGCAACGTGCGCTCTAGACTGTTGGCCTCATTCAAGGTTGGAATCACAATTGAAACACGAGTTTGCATGCAACTGAAGTTTAAGACTCCGCCGCATGATCAATCACTTCTGCTGGACCATTAACCACTTCTACAGGAGCTGAAGCCATACTAGATTTAGACTCTGCGCCCCACTGGTCAAGCACGTCCTTAACTAAAACTTCCTCTACCCAAATCTGACCCACAATGACTAAGGGAATGGCGAGGAACAAGCCGAGGAAACCAAAGAAGATGGCAAAAATTACCTGCGAGAGTAACGTCACAGCAGGCAAGATTGCCACCTGTTTGGACATGACAAATGGCACCAGTAAAAACTGCTCTAGCTGCTGAATCCCCACATAGAACGCTAATACAGCTCCTGCTTTCCAAGGAGCATCCAAAAGCGCGATCGCCATTGGGGGAATCAAGCTCAGCGTTGGGCCTACGGTAGGGATGGCTTCCAAGAGTCCGGCGATCGCGGCGTTGGCTAGCACTAGGGGCACTCGTAAAAGCCACAGACCCACAGCACTGACTAAACCAATGACCACCATATTAATCAGAATGCCGCCCATCCAATTGACTAGAGCGATTTCACACTTTGACAGAATCTCATCGGCACGTCTGCGGTAAAACGAAGGAAACAGCAGCACAAATCCATGCCGATAGGGAGCAGGATTGACCAGTAGCATAATGGTCAAAACCATTACCAGTAGCAGGTTCAACAGAATCGCCAAGAAATTTGAGAATAGTGAAAAGAAATTGTTAAAGGCCCAGCTAGCAAAAGGTTGAATTTGGCGGGTCAAGTCATTGACGCTAGGCAAGTATCTCAGCGGCTGACCAGGTAACTGGGTTCGTAAAGCTTCTACCCAGATCCGCAGGCGTTCTAGTCCTCGTGGAACTAGTTCGGTCAGTTGTTGAAACTGCTCAACGAAGGGTGGAATGGTCACCGCAGCAAAGACGATGAAGAAGACTACGAAACAAGTGATAGCTAACAAAGCTGCAAACCCTCGCTTCGCTCCCGATCGCCGCAATCGCCTCACTAAACGGTTCAAAGCGGTCGCAAACACCACCGCCATAAAGACCAGCAACAGCACCTGCCGGATCTGCCATAAGATGTACATCGAAACTAGCAGGGCAATTAAGCCGATCCATTGTCCCATTTTCATAGCTTTGGCTGAGTCCTTTGGCTGACCGCTTTAGAGGAGGGTGAGAAGTTGAAATGTGAGAGCCTTCCTATGGTGTATTGTCGGGCTTCCTAGCCATTCCTCATATCACTCTAAGGTTAAAATCAACTTTCAAAGATAAAAATAAGCCAGCAAAATTGGGCTAGAGCTCTCTATCTGTAGACAGATTGGCATATAGGAATTTTTGCATAGGATGCCAGCATCAGTAATAGCCAAGATAGCAGTTCAGTTTATGTCAGCCTCTGGCCTTTTAGAGGTACAAGGTTTGACAGCCTATTCAATTCTGGAGCAACCAAACCGGCAGGCTTTGAAGTTGGGACCGCTAGCTCTTCGGAGCCACAAAGGTAGCTCTCGGATGAATATTAGGCATCCATAAGTCCTTTTGCTCCTGCAACCACTATCTTGATTGCAGGATGATCAACAGCTTCTTCTAATGCAGTAGCCCCTGCCTCTTTGAGCGCATTCATTAATCGTTGTTTGACTGTAGGATTGCGCTTAATTTCTTCAACGGCTTTAGCACCTACAATATCTGTATTACCTGGATAGTCTTGCGAAAGTTGATCGAGAAGTTGCTTAATATCGGTAGCAGCTTGAGCTAGGTTGTTCGAATTATTAATTTGAGTGCCAATTTTATCATGCATGACCTTGTCACCTGCGATATTGTCACCAGAACCGTACTGGTTGATGCTTGACATAGAATTCTGATTCTCCTGAGTATTTTGATTATTGATATTGACAGGCCTAGACGCCAGTAGCTTAGCAATTTCTGTTATATCGCCGCTTTCGTAGGTATAATGCCGCTTTTGCCGATCTGGTTCAGGTTCAATGCCATCGAGCAGTTGTTTAACGCTAACCTTGGCCTTCAATCCTGGAGGAATGATGAAAGGCTCTCCCATTTCCTCATGATCTAATAAGTTTTCGTAGTCCACCACGATTTCTGGGTAATCGGGCAAGGGTACTTTTTCGTCAGCGACGATGCCTCTGATAGTTTGGTAAATGGCATCAAACTGAGAGCGGATCATGGCGAGGAGTTCTCGACGGGTAGCTTGGGGACCACTGATCCAAATAAAAATCTTTTTATCTTCACGATCGCTTCTAATTAAGGCGCGGTTATCTCGGTGTTTCAGTACAATACCGCTCCGCCACCACGTTCTTTTATCTGCCAAGTGGTGCATACGAACAATAAAGCGAGAAATAATGCTACCGGGGAGGACATTGTAGTGGTATTGAAAAGCCAGAGCGTCATCCCATTCACCTGTAGCAGGTTCCTCTTTGGGGAGTAAATCAGGGATGAGGAAGCGATCATTAGTGTTATTTTCGAGAGGGAAGCACAACTCAAACTTTCGCATCATATCAACAATGAATAATTGCTTGTTCCGTGGATATTGGCTACAGTCTAATATCCGATTGAGCTGAGTATGATCTAACATGCCTCGATATTGAGTGATCAGCAGGTTGTCATTCAAAATCTTGTACACACCGTTTGTAACCCACTCTGGATTTAAGACATGAGTATCTTCTAAACGAGGGTCATCGCGAAAGTTCAAGACAATACCAAGCTGGTGTAAGAGTTCAATGAGTGTAGTTTGGCTTAGGGTATCAGTAATCTCCTCCTCTTGGCATAAGTGCTCATATGTACTGTATGGAATGTAGTCTTGCTCCATTTTTTCTAAACAGGTTTTGATTTCAAACCAAGCTAAAGGGAGTAAATCATATACATGTTCTAGCTTATTGATTTCTCTGCTTATGATAGTTTGAAGCTGCTCTACACCATTTCCTGTCGCACAGGAAATCTCAATAATTTCCTCGATATTGGCGTACTTATTTTGAAGCCCCCGCCGATCTAGATCTAAAGGGTGTTGATCAGTTTTGTTGCCAACGATGATAACTGGAGAATCGTTTCCAAAGCTCTGGATCATTTTCAGCCAGTACTCCAGCTCGTTTTGCCGCTCATCTACTCGCGCATCTAGTACTAGTAGATAAAGACTGCGTTTTGTGAGAAAAAACTGATGAGTAGCGTGCATAATCTCTTGGCCACCAAAGTCCCACACATTTAATCGAATAGGCTGATCATTGACTTGAATCTGCCAATTCTGAATATTGATACCTTCGGTCTTAGGTTTGTGTGGATCGTAGCGATTGTAAATTAGTCGATCAACCAGAGAGCTTTTGCCTACACTGCCTTGCCCAACCAACAGTACTTTCGCCTCATTGAGCGGTTTTTTCTGCCCTGCTTGGAGTTGTAGATAGTAATTGATGATAGTGAGAGGCTAATCTGTTGTCTTAAGAATTTCAGGGGGAATAGGCAGCTGATTTTGTCTCAGGTCGAGGCTAATCAAGTTAGGCAGCAACAAGCTTGCTTTAGGAATCTTACCTAGCCCTTCTGGTAGTGAAGTGAGTTGATTATGGCTAGCATCAAGTACTTTGAGTTCTAAAAAATGAATAACTCCTTCTGGAAGTGCCGTCAATCGGTTGTGACTGAGATTAAACAGCCTTAAGTTAGAGAGTTGATTAATAGATTCTGGTAATGTAACCAGTTGATTATTATTTAGATAAAGACCTGTTATAAGGGATAGCTTTTGAAGTGACTCTGGCAATTTTGTTAATTTGTTATAGCTCAGATCAAGCACTTTTAGATTAAAGAGTTGTGTAATTACTTCTGGCAACGTCACCAGTTGGTTATTGTCGAGGCAAAGTTCAGTTAGACTAGATAACTGAGAAATTGATTCAGGTAGGTCTGTTAAACGGTTACGACTGAGATCGAGCCTTTTTAGATAAGGAAGCTGAACAAAGCTATTAGGTATAGACGTTAAGCCTCTCCGAGAGAGATCTAACTTTGTTATCCTGTGTATAGCAGCTTGTTCAATAACTTGCGATAATTCTTCTTCCGTCATCAATCATTAATAATTCTTCAAGTTGGACGATCGCGCCGTTCATAATGACAGCGTAACTTATATAGCAAGTATGTTAGTTAAGCAATAAGCGAGCTTATGAAATTTTAATCTCATTGAATCCTCATAAATCTATCTCTTGGCTTTAGCACTTTTTGGGAGAAGTGATAGGCTTAAAAATAAAGTTAAGAGAGCCTTCGTGACAGAAGTAATTGCTGCCAAATTTAATATAACCACTAAAAATATTGTTACTTATTCATTAGTCTTAGTTGAAACGATTCTGGCTTTCGCGGCTGGCTTTGGGTTTATTGCTTTAGGCATTGGTGGTGGAGCTTGGATTTTAGGCGGAATTGCCGCTGGAGCCCTAGCTTTTTATATTTACCGGGCAAAATTCAGCGATCGCATAGAGCCTAACCGTAACTTAAGAAAGCTGGGCCAAATGATTGTCGGCTTGACGGTGGGTTTTTCGATTCAGCCGCATAACCTAGAAGCCATTACAGCTCAGCTACCAGTTTTTGTCTTTCTTGCTTTATTTTTGTTAGCTAGCGGAGGCTTAATTGCTTATATCTATTCTCGGTTACAAAAAACAGATTTACTCACTGCCACCCTAGCCACTGTACCTGGCAACATTGGGATTATGGCGAGCCTAGCAGCAGACTATGGCAAAAGCACTGCCCTTGTTTCTTTAGTACAGCTCATTCGTTTCACCACTTTAATTTCAACGATTCCGCTTATTGCTAACGTTTCCCATCCCTATGACATTCATACAGCGATCGCGACTCTCACTCAAGACCTATTTAAGCTGAATTTAACTTACTTACTTCTCCTAGTTTTGGTGCTCAATTTAACAGCTTTGGTTGTTTCTGCGGCAGGTAAACTAAAGATTCCTGTAGCTGCTTTTTTGGGTTCAATTGTGGTGGGTGTAGCTCTAAATTTCTCGTTTACTGCTCTGCCACTAACTGCCCAAATGGACTTCAGCTTTTCACCTTTATTTAAGGTGATCGGTCAAATCCTTTTAGGGATCACAATTGGGGAATATTGGGGACTTAATCCCAAATTTAGCCGTGCTACGATTGCCTATGCTTTAGTGCCTGTGACATTGACCTTCTTCGCAGGCTTGCTCTCAGCAGGAATTGCCATGTTGCTGACGCCTTGGGATTGGCTCACTTGCCTGTTGGTGACGGCTCCGGGAGGCTCTCCAGAAATGATTTGGATTGCTCTGGTCTTACATCACGATGTTGAGATTGTCACAGCGGGTCATTTAGTTAGATTGATCGCCATTAACTTCTCCCTGCCCGCTTTAGTTTCCCTAGCGTGCTACCTAGAAGAGCGCTTGAGCAACGGTAACGGTGTTAACAACCCAGCCCCAGTTTTAGAATCTATTCCAGCCGCTAATCCACCCTCCAAACAACGCTAAAGCTCATTCCTGCGTAGCCAATACTTCATGGAAACCATTCAGCCCGCCACAATATCGCTCGGATAGTGAACCCCTGAGTAAAACTGTGTCCAAGCGATCGCTACGCCAAATAAGTGGCGATCGCAAAAATTTACAGTAGAGGCGGCTTAATTCTACTTAAAGGTATAGTTTCTGCCTAATTACCAAACAGACAAATCGTCTATAGGGAATAGCTTAAGATTTCTAGCACCGAGGGTCACTCTGAGCGGAACCTAGCTCCTCTATAATGAGTGAGGCTTGATGTTGCATCAAGCTACCTTAGTTCCCCTAACGAAGGCCACTTCTTCAAGGACTAAACGATAGGACTCAAAATTTTAGTCAAATTTTAGTTCAGGCCTATTCGTTATTCTTCAGTCGCTGCTTCAAGGAGCTAGGTTAAAACCTGGAATGGAGTTGTCACTGGAGATGGGGTGGTAAAGAGGAATGGGTAGCAAAATTCATGACATTCTCGACCAGCATGGGGCTGAGCTACTAACAGAGTGGCTGCAAGTCATCACGGCCAGCCATCGGCGGGGGCTGCTTAAGGAAGGAGAGCTGCGCGAGGAATGCCGAGAGTTTATTCATTTGTTTCGTGAAGCCGTACGCCAAAATAGCTTGAGCGACGTTTATTCAGCGCCTTGGAATGAGGTTCGGGGGCTGTTGAGTAACATTTCTCGGATGCGTTCCCAAAAAGGCTTTACTCCCTCAGAAACTGCTAGCTTTGTCTTCTCCTTTAAGCAGCCATTGTTTGCTCGTCTGCGCCAGGAACTAGCCCAGGACGGAGAAGAGTTGTTGGAGAATGTCTGGACCGCTACTTCTCTACTCGATAAGTTGGGGCTGTTTACGACAGAGGTGTACCAGAAGAACCGAGAAGAGGTAATTCTGCGACAACAGGAAGAGCTGCTAGAGCTATCAACTCCGGTCGTCAAGCTCTGGGAGGGCGTTTTAGCTTTGCCCATTATTGGGACGTTGGATAGCGCTCGGACGCAAGTGGTGATGGAGTCGCTGCTGCAAAAGATTGTCGAGACAGGATCGGATTTTGCCATCATCGATATTACTGGTGTGCCTACCGTAGATACGCTCACAGCTCAGCACTTACTCAAAACGATTACAGCAGCTCGCCTCATGGGAGCAGAATGCATCATTAGTGGCATTCGGCCCCAGATTGCTCAAACTATTGTCTATTTAGGAGTTGACCTGGCAGGCGTGACGACCAAATCTAGTTTGGCCGACGCTTTTAAGCTAGCGCTTGAGCGCACAGGCAGGAAGATTATTCGCACTCAAGGTTAGGGAGGGAGGTGCTATGGAACGCATTCCAATTCTCCAAATGGGCGATCTTCTGTTGGTGACGATTCAAGTTGATATGCACGATCGCCTAGCTATGACTTTGCAGGACGATCTGACCACGCGCATTAGTCAAGTTGATGCTCGCGGCGTCCTGATTGACATTTCTGCCCTAGAAATTGTGGATTCGTTTATTGGCAGAGTCTTGGGCAATATCGCCAAAATGGCCCAAGTTTTAGATGCAGAAACCGTGGTCGTGGGGATGCAGCCAGCGGTTGCGATTACTTTAGTCGAGTTGGGCTTGTCATTGACTGGCATTCGCACTGCTTTGAATGTCGAAAAAGGCATGGCTCTCTTGCGATCGGCTGTGCATCGAGACTTGAATGAAGACGAGAGCCCCGTCTTGCCAGAGGAGCCTACAGGCATCTATGGAGAAATGTGAAATCATGAGTATCCAATCCTCGGCTGATGTAGTGCTAGTGCGGCAAGCAGTGCGTCAGGTGGCCATTGAGATCGGGCTCAGCTTGGTGGACCAAACCAAAATTGTGACCGCAGCCAGCGAATTGGCTCGGAACACGTTGGACTATGGTGGGGGCGGCACTGCGACTCTAGAAACTGTGCAAGTCGGTGCCCGACGAGGGGTGCGCTTAACCTTTGCAGACCAAGGGCCTGGTATTCCTGATCTTGACCTTGCCCTGAAAGACGGCTACACCACAGGAGGAGGATTGGGCATGGGTTTGAGCGGAACTAAGCGCCTGGTGAATGAGTTTGAGCTTGTTTCTCAGGTTGGTCAAGGAACCACGGTGACGGTAACAAAATGGAAATAAAACGAGTATGACCCACCCCATTGTTCTCTCGATGGTAGAGCCGAGTCAGGTTGGAGAAGCACGACGCAGAGCCGCATCTCTAGCAACGCAGCTCGGCTTTAGTGAGGTAGAGCAAGGCAAGGTGGGAATTGTCGTGACTGAAATAGCCAACAATCTGATTAAACATGCTCAAGAGGGGGCTTTGCTGCTGCGATCGCTAGAGAGACAAGGTGTGGCAGGGCTAGAAATTCTTTCTCTTGATCGGGGACCAGGAATGCGGGATGTGAGCGAGTGCCTCAGAGACGGCTTCTCCACGGGTGGCACTTCTGGAACTGGGTTAGGCGCAATCCAACGTCTCTCCGATCAGTTTGAGATCTATTCCGCTTCCCCAGAAGGAACCGCGATTTTCTGCCGACTGTGGGCGGGTTCTGCCTGCCCAGTCTATGCAGCGGGTGAGTTAGAGATTGGGGTAGTTTGTTTGCCTATGCAGGGTGAAGAGGTGTCAGGAGATGCCTATTGCAGCCAATTTGTCGGCGATCGCCATCTCTTACTGATTGCCGATGGGTTAGGACATGGACCGATGGCAGCCCAAGCCTCATTGGAAGCAGTAAAGGTGTTTCAAGAGGCAGGCGATCGCACTCCATCCGAGCTGATGGCGGATATGCATGCAGCTTTGCGGAGCACGCGGGGCGCAGCAGTGGCGATCGCAGAAGTGAACTTGCAGGAACAGAGGGTGCAGTACGTTGGAGTTGGCAATATCGTGGGTAGCCTTTTGGCGACTGACCAGCCGATTGAGCGCACTACCAATATGGTGTCTCACAACGGCACTGTGGGCTGCGAAATGCGAAAAAATCAGACCTTTACCTACTCGTGGAAGCCGAAAGGGATACTGATTATGCATTCCGATGGTTTGGGAACAAAATGGCGCTTAGATCGCTATCCTGGCTTGGTCAACCAGCATCCCAGCCTGATTGCCGGAATTCTCTATCGAGACTTTAATCGAGGACGAGACGATGTGACCGTGCTGGTTGCGCGTGAGGTGAACTGAGATGAGTACAGTGCTGTTAACCCTCGAAATTCGCTATGAACAAGATGTGGTCCTAACCCGCCAACGAGTTCGACAAATTGCAGCGCTCATTGGGTTTGACGCACAAGACCAAACTCGAATTGCTACTGCTGTCTCAGAAATGGCTCGCAATGCCTTTCAGTATACGGGAGGTGGCAGAGTTGAGTTTCGCCTGGAAGGTCAGTCGCCCCAGAGTTTCTTAATCATCATCCGCGACCAAGGACAAGGTATCCCTCAGCTTGAGGACGTTTTGCAAGGACGCTATCAGTCTGAAACGGGAGCAGGGCGGGGCATTGTCGGGGCACGGCAACTGATGGATCAGTTTCAAATTGAGTCTTTGCCAGGACGAGGCACGACCGTAGTTCTAGCTAAGCAGCTTCCGAGGCAAGTCGCCGCTCTCAACAGCCAGCAGATCACGAACATTGTTAATGAGTTGGTTCAGCGATCGCCGCAAAACCCTTATGAAGAGGTGCAGCAGCAAAACCAAGAACTCCTCCAAGCCTTAGCAGAACTCCGCAAACGAGAAGAGCAGTTAACGCAACTGAACCGAGAGCTAGAGGATACCAATCGGGGAGTCGTGGCTTTGTATACCGAGCTAGATGAGAAGGCAGACTCTCTGAAGCGAGCCAATGAGCTGAAGACCCGCTTTCTCTCGAATATGAGTCATGAGTTCCGGACTCCCTTAAACTCAATTATGTCTTTGACGCGATTGCTGATGGATCGAACAGATGGCGATCTAACGTCGGAGCAAGAGAAACAAGTCACTTTTATCCGTAAATCAGCAGCGGGACTCTCGGATCTGGTTAATGACCTTCTGGATTTAGCCAAGGTAGAAGCGGGAAAGACGGCTGTTCACCTCTCTACGTTTGAAGTTGATGAACTATTTGCGACGCTGCGGGGGATGCTGCGACCGCTTTTAGAACATAACTCTTCTGTTTCCCTGATTTTTGAAGAACCGATAGATATTCCTGCCATCCATAGCGATGAAGGCAAAGTGGCGCAGATTCTCAGAAATTTCATCTCGAATGCTCTGAAGTATACCGAGCAGGGGGAAGTGCGAGTGTCTGCGGTGAGGGCTGGCGATCGCGTGGTGCTCTCGGTCGCTGATACAGGGATTGGCATTAGTCCACAGGATCTAGAACGGATTTTTGAGGACTTTATTCAAATCGAGTCGCACCTACAAAAGCGGGTGAAGGGCACTGGATTAGGCTTACCACTCTCGCGCAAATTAGCAGAACTTCTGGGGGGTGATGTCGCGGTAACAAGCACTCCAGGAATTGGTTCTACCTTTTCAGCCACCATTCCTCTAGTCTATCCTCATCTGCCTGAAGGGGTGCCGATCGCCCAACCTGATTGGCAGTTTGACCCGCAGCGATCGCCCGTGCTAGTGGTGGAAGATCATGCTGAAACCCTTTTTACCTACGAGAAATATCTCGAAGGTTCAACGTACCAGTTAATTCCAGCGCGTACACTAGAACATGCCAGCCAGGCCTTAGCCCAAGTGCAACCCGTAGCCATTGTTTTGGATATTCTCTTGGAAGGAGAAAACACTTGGTCCCTTTTGACGCAGCTAAAGCAAGATCCCGCGACCCGATCTATTCCAGTTTTGGTAATGAGTGTGGTAGATAATGAGAAACAAACTAGGAATCTGGGCGCGGACGCATTTCTGGTTAAGCCTGTAGATAGGCTGTCATTGCTCAAGCAACTAAATATGTTAATTAATCAAAACCAACAACAAAAACTGTTGCTGATCGATGATGACCTGGTGGCTCGTTATCTGTTGAAACAACAGTTGTCTCAACTGCTGCCTCACATACCCCTGTCGATTCTAGAAGCCAGCAATGGATACGAAGGAATTCGCTTAGCGCAATCAGAACAGCCTCAGGCGATAGTCTTAGATTTAGTCATGCCAGAGATGAGTGGCATTGAAGTGCTGGACCAACTGAAGCAGCAGCCTGCCACGAGTAGTATTCCGGTGATTATCAACACATCGCAGCTCTTAGAGGCAGAAGAGAGCCAGATTTTAGCTGAGCGGACGGTGGCTATTCTCTCCAAAGAAAATTCCTCAGCCGAGGTTGCGATCGCCAAGCTCCAAGAAGCGCTGATCAAAGCGGGATTAGTGCTGGAGGCGGGGGAAATTGAGCATGGCTGAGGAGTCATTGATCAAGATTTTGCATGTAGATGACAATGAATCTAATCGGTATATTGTCTCTCGGATTCTGCGGAATGCTGGATTTATCGCCCTAGAAGCCGACACAGGTCAGGCAGGATTGCAAGTCGTTACAGAGCAATCTCCCGACTTGGTAATTCTGGATGTGAAGCTTCCTGATCTCAATGGCTTTGAAGTCTGCCACCAGATTAAAACGAACGCCAAAACAGCTTTTATTCCTGTTTTACACCTATCTGCTAGCTTTATCGAGAGCCGAGATAAAGCCCAAGGCTTAGACAGTGGTGCGGATGCTTACTTGGCCCAGCCTGTAGAACCTATTGAGCTACTTGCCACCATTCGCTCGCTGTTACGCATCCGGCGGGCAGAAGATGCGGCTCTAGCTTTGGCCAAGGAATGGCAAATCACCTTTGACTCGATCAGTGATGGCGTTGGCCTACTCGATCGAGAGGGAAATTTTCTCCGTTGTAATCGGGCACTGTCTCAACTTTTAGGCAGACCCGTAGAAGACATCATTGGATACTCTCAACAAACCCTAATTGAAAAGTTTTTAGGCTACACAGACATCACTCCTTTTGCTCGGGTCCAAGTGACTCAACAGCGAGAAATTCAAGAAGTTCAGTTTGATTCTCGATGGTTTTTAATTACAGTCGATCCAGTATTTAACTCTGAGGATATCTTTACAGGCGCAGTTTATCTCCTGACGGATATTACAGAGCGTCAACGAGCCGAAGCGGAACGAATTCAACTACTCAATCGAGAACAGAAAGCACGGACCGAAGCAGAGGCAGCCAACCGAGTAAAAGATGAGTTCTTGGCAACGCTCTCTCATGAATTGCGATCGCCCCTGAATGCGATGTTGGGCTGGACCCGTTTGCTGAATACGCGCAAGTTCGATGAAGCGACTACAGCACGAGCAATGGAGACCATTGAACGGAATGCCCGCTCCCAAGCTCAGCTCGTAGAAGATTTGCTGGATGTCTCCCGGATTATTCAGGGCAAGCTGCGGTTAAATGTCCGTCCCATTGAGCTGAAGGCAATCATTGAAACTGCCCTGGAAACGGCGGGGCCAGCCGCGGAAGCAAAGGAAATCCGTTTGCAATCTGTCCTCGACCCAGGGAGTGGGTGCGTCGCAGGAGATTCAGATCGTCTACAACAAATTATTTGGAATTTATTATCTAATGCCATCAAGTTCACACCCAAGGGTGGTCGGGTGCAAATCCGCTTAGAGCGAGTACATTCTCATGTTGAGATTGCTGTCAGCGATACAGGCCAAGGAATTAGCTCAGATTTCGTTCCTTATGTGTTCGATCGCTTCCGCCAAGCGGACAGTTCTATCACCCGTTCCTATAGTGGCTTAGGCTTGGGGTTGGCGATCGTCCGTCATCTAGTTGAGCTGCACGGCGGTACAGTAGAGGCTTATAGTTCTGGTCCGGGAGAAGGCTCAACTTTTACAGTCAAGTTGCCCCTGATTCCGGTGCGGATTGAGGAAAGTAATACAGAACGCATTCATCCCACTGTTGCCCAAGCAGTTCCTTTTAATAATCCTCCTTCTCTAAAAGGCGTCAGGGTCTTGATTGTAGATGATGAAGTAGATGCACGAAACTACCTCTTAGCAGTGCTAGAGCAATGTGAAGCTGAAACCTTAGCAGCAACATCTGCTCAAGAAGCCGTAGAACTCCTTTTAGCTCAAAAACCTGATGTGCTGGTTAGTGACATTGGGATGCCGGAAGAAGATGGATACAGCTTAATCCACCGGATTAGGGCTTTACCAGTAGAGCAAGGAGGTTCAATTCCTGCTGTAGCCTTGACCGCTTATGCCCGCACTGAAGACCGCACCCGAGTCATTGCGGCTGGATTTCAAATTCATATCCCTAAACCAGTCGAGCCAGCAGAACTAGCCACTGTTATTGCTAGCCTCGCGGCAAGAAATCGAAAACTTTAAGCCAAACGCTATTCGCCCAGATGGGTGATCTATTGCTAGGTTCCCGAAAACGCAATTTTGGAGCTTGTAGATCGCAATATCAAGCCCACACACCTTCGAGAAGAGCGTTCATCATGGCTTACACCAATGCCCAATTCCGCAGTATTTTGAACGGTTATGGTTTCGGTTCCTCTCCCGAACCCGATCCCAACTTCCCTATCTCCAGCTACGAAGGACTACTCGTTGACAGAACTACAGTAGAAGCTATTAGAGCCTTCCAAACCTACTTTAAACTTAAGGTGGACGGCATTGCTGGCCCGCTCACGATGGCAAAAGCAGAACAAGCGATGCGGATTTTGCAAGATAATCTCAACCGTGTGATCCGAGCCAATATTCCTCAGAATCAACCGTTTTATGGTCCTAGAACCGTCGCTGCGGTTAAAGAGTTTGAGCGCCGCTATGCCTACAATGTGGATGGCGTTGCCAATCTTGTAGTTCGTCAGCGTCTCAATGACCTAGCCCGTGCTGTTGTTTAGTTTTTCTCCCTTAAGAGCTGGATTGCTATAGATGAAATTTCTACAGGGGAGATCGCCATTCTCCCCTACACATTTATATCCGCTCGATCCCCTGAAGCCTGAGAGGGAGAGTGATCAAAAACTCAGCACCTTGCCCTAGAGCAGAGATACATTCAAGCTGACCCAAATGTTTCTCAACGACCACCTGGTAGCTGATGGATAAACCTAACCCTGTACCTTTGCCAATCGGTTTGGTGGTGAAGAAGGGCTCAAATAAGCGCTGTCTGATAGGTTCTGGGATGCCAGGCCCGTTATCTGCAATCCTAATCTGCACTTGCTGAGCATCAAGCTTACGAGTCTGAATCGTAATGGTACTGGGATTTTGTTTGATTTCTTGAAGCGATCGCTGGCTATCTCGTTCATTGAGCGCATCGATCGCATTCGAGAGCACATTCATAAAGACTTGATTTAGCTGTCCGGCGTAACATTCCAATAGAGGAAGATTGCCGTAGTTTTTGATGATCTCAATGCCGCGATGGTTAGGCGTATCCTTAATACGGTTATGGAGAATCATCAAGGTGCTATCAATGCCTTCATGGAGATTCACTGACTTAACCTCGGCTTCATCCATGCGGGAGAAGTTACGCAGCGCTAGCACAATCTTTTGAATGCGGTCTGCTCCTACTTTCATAGATGACAGTAGGTTGGGCAAATCTCCTGAGAGGAACTCTATATCAATGTCGGCCATCTCCTGCTGAATCTCTGGATGAGGCTGAGGGTAATGTCGTTGATAGAGAGCTAACAGATGCAGCAAGTCCTGCATGTACCCATCGGCATGAGAGAGGTTGCCATAAATGAAGTTTACGGGGTTATTAATCTCATGCGCCACACCCGCCACGAGTTGTCCCAGACTAGACATTTTCTCGGTCTGGACTAATTGTGCTTGGGTTTGCTGGAGTGCGCGGAGTGTCTGCTCTAGCTGTTTGGTCTGCGCTTGGGCGGTCGCCGCAGCCGCACGGCTTTGTTCGTACAGTTTGGCTTGATCGATGGCGATCGCCAAATTGTCGCCCACTGCTTGCAGTAAGGCTACCTCTGAATCATCCCAAGTTCGGTTCGCTTGAGTCATGGCGCAACAGATAACACCAATCTCACCAGATTGAGTATGAACAGGGAGCGTCAGCGTGGAAGTGTAGCCTAAAAAGGTAAAGAATTCCCGAGTAGTTGGGTCAGGCTCCCTTTGCACATCGTCAATGCGAACACCCTCTCGTCTTAAAGATTTCTCAGCTAAGGGCAGAATGTCTGCATCGACGTTTTTAAATCCTAATAAGCTGTCGAGGGCAGGATCTTTCGCTTCTTGAGTGATCTCCCAATAAGGAGGCGTAGTATCTTGACAGTAGCGGACAAACAAACAGCGATCGAGCTGCAACAAAGATTGAATTTCCCCAACCGCTGTTTCTAGGGTTTGATTGAGATTGAGGGAACTCCGAATTTGATTTGTGAGCTGATTAAGCAGTTGTTCGCGCTGGGCTTTTTCTCTCAGCTTGGCCTCTGATTGCCTCAGAGCTGATTCAAATTGCTTGCGATCGCTGATATCTGTTGAAATACCGCCCGTTACAGAAACTTCGCCCTTAGCGTTAAAAATAGGGAACTTGACAGAGAGATAAGTATGTAAACCGTCAGCCTGGGGTGCCAACTCCTCTACCGTGATTGCTTTGCCAGAGGTCAATAGGATTTGGTCGTTTCTCCAGTGCTCATCAGCGACATGTTGGGGAAAGAGATCATGACTGCTCTTGCCGCAAATCTGTTCGGCACTCATCCCTGTCAAAATTTCAAACTGGCGGTTCACACGGGTTAGCCGACCTTGGGTATCCCTGAGGTAAATAATGGCAGGACAGTTGTCAATAATGGCCTGTAACTCTGCTTCATTTTCGCGCAGGGCTGCCTCGGCTTGCTTGCGTTGGGTAATGTCTTCAGCCAGTAGCATGACGCCCACGATGGCACCCGATCGATCTTGCCAAGAGCAAATTTTCCATTGTCGCCAAGCGATCGCCCGATCTGATCGTTGAAACTGTTCTTCGACACAAAGTTCTGTGGCTTCAGCCAAACACTGTTGGTGAGCAGCACTCAAGGGATGACAGTGCTGAGGAAAAAATTCGTAATGCGATCGCCCTGTGATATCTAGCTGATCTAACCCCAAGTCACTCAACCACCGCTGACTGGTGATGAGATAGTTCATGTCGCGATCGAGCAGGGCGGCAGCAAAGGGGAGATTCTCAACAAATAGATAGCAGAGTTCCTCACGCTGTAAGTGACTGGAGGCAGAGAGGTTCTGAGGCATGCTAGACAATTTCTTCTTGCGCTAGGTTAATCACAACTGTTGTAGCTACAGCATCTCTATCTATCCGTAGTCAGCCTGACCATAGATGGACAGACAGTTGATCAGTATCACGGCTGGGGAAGGGTAAACATCCGTGGAATCTATGATGATTTGAGCAAGAATTAATTCGCAATTATTTCGGCACTATAAATTTTTACGGTTACCTAGCCCTGGCAGGGCTTAGCCGCCACGCAGGTTCATCAATTCTGCCTAGAGTCCTGTTGAAGCCGAGCGATCTAGAGTGTGATGAGCTTTCAAGATCGCTTTCCACCTGTAGAGAAAAATTGGAGTAGATTGGCCAGATTCGGGAAAACTGTAATTCAGTGGTTTTGGCTAAGCTCTTATGTCTCGTCTCAGCGATCGCGCCTTTCATATCCTGCAAACCGAAATCTAGAATTGCGCTAGCAATGATGCTGCGGGCCAAGTGCAGAAAGAAATTGTGCTACGACGGCTAGAGAGACTGCGATCGCAGATGGGTGTACCTGTGGCTGAAGCGGAATTACGCCAGGTGATTAGTGATATTTTTCCAGAGTTTAGTCATAAGGCGATCAAGCAAGCGTTAAGGGCAAATCGTCCTCCTGGAATTTGGAGTAAGGTCAAGCTCGTGACTGTGACCACTGTCGGTGTAGTCGGTGGGATTTATGTCCTCAACTTGCCGTTTCCCATGATTCGGATTCCGGTGGCTAAAGTTGCACCGTTTCTCCTGTTCCCCAGCTACCTCAGCATGGACCACAACTACCGACAAGCAATTTCCTTAGTAGAGCAGTCAGATCAACTGGTCAATCGCGCCACCAGTGCTGCCGATATTGGCTTGGGAGCCGAAAAGGTCAAGTTAGCCCAAACGCATTTGGATGCCTTACCTGTGTGGTTTTTAGGCTATAGTCCCCGAACCTATTGCGGATTTTTTCAGTGCGGTTGGCGCTTCACGTTAGATGAGTTTAAAACAGCCCGCAAAAGTATCGGGCGTATGGAAGCGAAAGTCTTTCAGGAGCAGAATGCCCAAACACAACTAGAAACGAGTGACAAAGCACTGAATACTGCCAAGCGAGAATATCAACAAGCCAAAGCTTCCGCCGCCAAAGCAGATGCGATCGCTGACTGGCAAACGGCGCTCGATCAGCTGCAACAAGTCCCTTCTGCTACCTTGGCGGGTCGGATGGCTCAAATTAAATTGGTGGCCAGTCAACGGGATTTTGAGCAAGTTACAGGTTTTGCTGCTGGTAGTGCCCGCACTGATACATTGATGAATGCTGGAATGCAGTTAGCCTTGAGAGCCGCACAACTTGGCCAAAATTCTCCCCATCAAGCCGCAAAATGGGAGCAGATAGTAGCGTTATGGGAAGATGCGGTTACACAAGTGGAGCAGGCTGGTTTGGCCGATCCCGGCTATGTAGCCTCCCGGTCTTTATTGGCAGACTACAAGAAAAATTTGGCGATCGTGCGGATTCGACTAGAGGCAGAACGAGACTCTGCCGCAGCCCTAGAAGCAGCACAAAGGACGACTCGCTCGTTTTTAGCGTCTGCTACAAGGGAAAACTTCTCTACCAATCGGGGCTATCTCCTCAGCGAACTGCAAGGCATTAGGGATCAGCTAGGCAAAGTTCAGCCTGGAACAACCGCTTATGCTGAAGCCCAAGCATTGTCGCAATCAGCTCAGAAAAAATTGCAGCAATTACAACCATGAAAGGTAAGGAGTCAGGAGCGAAGGGTGAGAAGGTAGCGATCGCTCATCTTCAGCACTCACCCCTAGATTGAGGATCAAACTCAGCCGCAGCATTAAGGTTGAAAAACAGCTCGTAATAAACCTATGCTGATCCACATCATTGCCGATTATGGACAAGGCGACCTCGCTTTTGCGGAAGTCGTGCAGCGCATCAGACTGTATTTACCAGACGCTGAACCGATCCTTACCCCTGTTCCCGCCTTTTCTACGCTAGCAGCGGGCTTTTGTGTGGCCCAGCTAGGTCTCAATGAAGCTCCCGCTGGCACCATCATTTATCACAACGTTGCGCCTCGCCAGGATGACGAGCAAGCCCGTACAGAAAATGCTGGGGAGCGGCTGGCTTTTGCCCGCCTGCCCAATGGAGTACGGGTCATGGGAGTCAATGCAGGGCACGCTTTCTCCTTTGTGCGGGATGCGGCAGCAGAGTTGCGTTGGGCCGCAGTAGCCGCCGAAGGCTCCCAGTTTCGATCGCGCGATCTCTTTCCTCAAGCCGCTGCTGCGATCGCTCTGGGGCAACCAGAAGCGCTAGATGATGTCCTAGAGCCAACGGATATTCCTGATATTCCAGAGAACTGTATCGCTTACATTGATGGTTACGGCAACTTAAAGACCACTATTAAACAGAGCGATCGCAAAGCTGAGGTTGGCTCCGCAATCTCTGTGCGAATTGGTGACACAGAGCAAACCGCGATCGCCAGTGATGGTAGTTTTGCTGTAGAACCAGGGCAGATCGCTTTTGCGCCAGGTAGTAGCGGCTGGACAGATTCCGCAGGTCAAGAAACTCAATGGATGGAGTTATTTTTGCGGGGGCACAGTGCTTGGGAAGCATTTGGCAGACCAGCAGTCGGGTCACAGATTCAAATTCGAGAGCGAATTTTAGCTGGCAATAGCGGTCCTGCTTGAATCGAAAAACCACTATAATGCCGAGAACAGGCGATCGCAGAGCCGCGAATCATGGCAGGGAAAACTACACTGGGTAACTATCACTGGCATTACTCTCTACAAGGTGATCCCAGTCAACCATTAGTTTTGTTTTTGCATGGCTTTTTGGGCGACTGTCATGATTTTGACTCTGTCATCTCCTTGCTAGCCAATCAGTTTTGCTGCTTAGCTGTGGACTTGCCAGGACATGGAAAAACGAAGGTCAGAGGTGGCAATGAACCTTACGCCATGCCGCAGACCGCTCAAGGGTTAGTTCAGCTTTTAGAACAATTAGAGATTTCTCCTTGTTCCTTAGTTGGCTATTCGATGGGTGGACGGCTGGCGTTATATCTAGCCCTCAATTTTCCTCAATTTTTTCATCGAGTCGGGTTAGAGTCAGCTTCGCCCGGACTCAAAACTGCTGCCGAGCGATCGCAACGCCGCGACCATGATGCCCGACTCGCCGAGCAATTAGAAACAGAGAATTTTTCCGATTTCCTGAGGCGATGGTATGACCAACCGCTTTTCACCTCCCTCAAGCAGCACCCAGATTTTGAGCAGATCGTAGAACGTCGCTTAGACAATCATCCTCAGGAACTGGCCCAATCTCTCCGCTATCTGAGTACAGGGCGGCAACCTTCTTTATGGGAGCGCTTACCAGAGAATCAACTGCCGTTGCTGTTGCTAGTAGGTGAACAGGATACGAAATTTAGAGCTATCAACACAGAAATGGCAAACTTATGTCCTAAAACTACATTGAGCATCTTGCCCAACTGCGGTCATAATATCCACTGGGAAAATCCCCACCGATTTGCTCAGCAACTGAGACAATTTTTGGCGATCGCACCTGATGCTAGCAAGGACACCCAGAGACAAAATCTATGCAATATCAATATTTAGCCGGATTGATTGTTTTTGCAGGCGTTGGCTCCTTTCTGCTCACCGATACCATTGATTTTTTTCGAGACCTAAAACGCCGCGATCGCCGTAGCCGTTGGTATGTAGATCTCCTCCGACTTCTGTTTTTGGCTGGAATTACCACAATTGGTTATAAAATTGCTTCAGAAACATTCCGAAGTTCTCAAGATCAAGTCAGCTTTCTTGCGATCGGTTTGGTAGGAGCAGTTGTAGCCTATTTAGTTACTCAAGGCACTAAGGATCTCAGAAATTCCTAAGGATTCTGTTCTATTGAATATTAGTAGGGGCGTAGCTACTAGGCTTTCCCTAGCTCAATGCCTGAATGCTAAACCCCTACTAATATTCTTCAAGGATATCTGCTTTGTTTAGGGATTGGGTTGATTGACCGAAGCAGTACGAGGTGCCTGATCCAAGTAAGTGTAGACAATGCGAGACACATCCTGGATAAAGTCTCTAGCGGCTGGGTCGTCGTAAGCGCTTTCCACTAAGATAGCGGCGAGATAGTGTTTGCCATTAGGCATGACGACAATTCCAGCATCTCCAAGAAGGAAGCCAATATCTCCAGTTTTATGCGCGATCGTGGCTCCTCGTCCCAACCCGACAGGCAGGAGTTTACGATTTTTAACTCGTTGCAAAATGCCGATCGCTTGGGCTTGACTCCTAGAAGAGAGCAACTTCTGCTGATCTAGCATGGCCAATAGGCGGGTCAACTCTTTAGCAGTGGTGGTATTGGTGCCGCGTAAGTCAGGGAGCCAATTGCGAATCACGGTTTTCTCCAGCCCCCAACTGCGGAAACGTTGGTTAAGCACCTGGATACCACCCATGCGCTTGATGATCATGTTGGTAGCAGTGTTGTCACTGATGGTAATCATCTTCGTGGCAGTTTCCAACGCCGTGAATTTGCTGCCCACAGGGAGATCTTGCATCTCTCCTGAGCCGCCGACAACCATATCTCGCGTCATGGTCAAGGTTTCGTTGAGCTTGATTTTGCCAGCATCTACATCTTGGAAAAAGGCGATCAAGATGGGCAATTTAATAATGCTGGCAGTCGCGTAGACTTTGTCTCCGTTCAAATCCAAATAATTGCCAGTCTCCATATCCAGAAATGAAATTCCGGAGCGAAGGGATGAGTATTTAGAGATACGGAGCGAGGATACTCGCTGTTGTAACCAAGTTAGAGGCCTCCCTGCTGGGATCAAGCCACCGAAAGTTTCAGGAGGCGGGGCGACAGTGGCGATCGCCTGCGGCACATTACTCGGAGGATTGGCGATCGCACTGGTGGGTTGGGGCGTGGGCAACTTCACCGTCCACCGAGTTAAGGAACTGCCTCTAACCTGAACTTGCTGCGGGTCCACCGTATATCCCGGTGCTAATTCCACGACGAATCGGGCTGTCTGGGCATTGAACTGACCCGTCCGCACTGCTTGTACGGTACCTCCAATCACTTGGCTGGTTTTGGGTCGTCCCAAGCGGATACCAGGTAGATCAATTACAACACGGCTAGGGTTGGCAATCAGTTGAGCCGTTGGTTGCACTCCTTCATCAGTGCTAATCTCTAACTGATTCTGGCGGGCGTCAAACCGCCAAGATTGCAAAACATCGGCGTGGGCAGGAGCTGAAAGTAAAAGCGTACCGACTAAACCGGGCACAAACCAGGGAAACTTGGCAACTGTTTGCATGTCGAGGGTAGGAAACGTGTGAGCAGGAGCGAGGAAAATCAAGGTGAAAGCGAAGGAGCCATCTCCCTAGCTATTGAACAATGATTGTGGCGCGATCGCATCCCTGAATAAATTGGAGGAACTGCCTATCAGTCGTATCTCGTTCCTCGTTTGTTCCACTATCTCGACCAAATTCTTAATCTAAAATCATGCTCCTGGTAATAGATGTAGCGAACCAGGAATCTCAAAAAATTTGAATAAACCGGAAGTTTTAACCCGCTAGGTTTAAATCACTGAAACTAGAATCTTAATTAACCAGTTGCGATTGTAGTTAACTGTAGTTATAAGCTTTGATCTTAAACTACTGCGTTGGCTGTGAGACCTGGCTCAGTGAGAAATGCTTGGAGGAGCGCGATCGCTTTAGCAAACACATTTTCGGGGGCGCGATCGCAGGTGCATCCGAGCAGACGTTGTTGGCTGTCACGAATTTCTGATTGCCAAAAGCCCGTAGAAGCGGCGCTGACTTCAATGGCAAATTGTTGTTGGCTAGCAGTACTGACCTGAAAATGCCAGGAACCAGGTGCAGTTGCGGTAACTTTGATGTTCTGCTTTTTGAAGTCAATCTTCATAAAATCCTTTGCTTCATGCTTGCTTCACGATTACTTCATAGTTGTCTCACACTTCCTAGCGTATTTAGTTCAGTAGAATCTGGGATTTTTGATGAAAAATACGGCAAAAGTGCGTAAGTACTCAGTCCAAAATTTTTCTCTCAAAAATCTTTAAGTGTTTTTTCGCTTTTGAGGAATAAGTTGCATGGCGATCGCTTCTCGCTTCAAGGCCAGTCTTGAGCTGCTTGCTCTAAAACATAAGCTGACACAGCTTGAACCTGCGACGCACTTAAACGCTCTTGGAAGGCAGGCATGTTGTTTTTGCCACTAGTTACGAGAGCCGCGATCGCCTCCAAGGAGTCTACTTTATATTTCTTCAGTGCTTTCTGCTTCAGAGTTTTACCGCGACGAATAATATTGCCACCATTGGCATGGCATCCAGCACAGTGAATCTGGAAAAGTTCTGCTCCCTGATTCACATCCGCAGCCCCAGCGGAGCTAGGGGCACCACTCAAAATAATAAGGATCACTATAAGGAGAGCTATTAGTTGCTTCATAAATCAAGTTTTCCTACAATCTAGGCTAAGCAAGAGAAGAAAGTTTTAGTCATCACCCGTTTCCGAGCTAGTTTCTGAGCTTGTTTCGGATACTTCTCCCATTGCCCATGCTTCTCCATTCTCGATCGCTTCTTGGAGAAAGCGTATGGCTAAACGTTTGTAAGCACCAGGCCCCACAAATTGTGGATAAGTATGGGAGCGACTATAAACCCAGACCAAGTCTTCTCCCTCAAAAATTCGGATATCTTGCAATAGGCTTTTGCATTGCGGTTGCAGAGATTTAGCAGTGTTTAAGGCATCTGTCCAACGGCCAAACTCTTGAGAGAAGTTACGGGTAACAACTTTGAACATCACACTTAGTATTTTTAAGCACCTGCATTAATTTAGTATCCCTCACTTGAGCTTAGATTAAGCAAGGTTTTATCACCAACAATACTTTCATTCATTTCGCGCTCATTGTAAATAAATGCAAATTTTTATCGTGCATCCCCAAAAAAGTTTCTAATTTTTCTGATGAAGCAAATTTTTCTAGTAATACAGTATGGATTGACTCAAAATAGAGCTATTTTAGTAGCTCCTAAACATTGAAAAATGGTATAAACCAAGGAGCAAATCAATATATTGGCTGCGATCTGTATCAAAAAAAGTGAAATTTTTATAAAGGGTTCCCATTGCTTTAATCATATTAAATATTCCTTGACATCTACCATAGTCTTGGAGATAAATGATTAGTATTAGATTTTGGTGAGTATAATCCTCAGATAAAATTAATAAATTTAGGATTTTGAGAGTTTAATGTCCAGAGTTGAAAGGGAATTCGGTTGAGCAAGCAATCACTGTATCAGCTCCCTAGTAGTAGCCAGACATGAAGAACGGTAGCCCTTTAGACCTTGATCGATCGCTGCATTTGTCGATTATTACGCAGTTTTATCCCCCCGATTATGCTGCTACCGGACAACTGATTGAAGAACTGGCCTCTCAATTAAGCCATCAAGGAATTGAAGTTCAGGTTTTTACGGGTCAACCGGGATACGCTTTTCAAGCTAAATCGGCTCCAGCGACTGAGAAGGTTGAGCGGGTCCTAGTTCGGCGTTCGCGAACTACCCAAATTTGGCCGCAGCGCATCCGGGGAAAAGTAGTTAGTGGTTTGCTATTTTGTCTGCGTTCTGGACTACATTTACTAAAGAATTCTCGACGAGGAAATATTCTTCTCGTTACCACAGCACCTCCGTATTTGCCAGTTTTAGGTCTCTTTGCTAACTTATGCTTTAAGCTGCCTTATATTTGTCTAATTTATGATCTATATCCTGACGTCGCGATTCAGCTGAATGTTGTTTCGCAAAAACACTGGTTAGCTCGAATTTGGCATGCAATTAATTGGGCTGTTTGGAGTAGATCGCAGCAGATTATTGTCTTGAGTCCTACCATGAAGCAGCGGATTGCTGATCGGTACCCAGCTTTAAGCGATAAAATTTCAGTGATTCATAGCTGGGCGAATCCTAATACAATTGTGCCGATCGCCAAGCAAGATAATTGGTTTGCAGCGCAGCACCATTTAACTGAAAAATTTACGGTGCTTTATTCGGGAAATGTTGGCCGCTGCCATGATATGGCAACCATTTTAGCGGCGGCAGATCACCTCAAAAATGAAGCTGTTCAATTTGTATTTATTGGTAGTGGAGCCCAGTATCAAAGTTGTATTGATCAGGCTCAAAGTCTAGGTCTCAATAATTGCTTGTTTCTGCCTTATCAAGATAAGAAGACCTTGCCCTACTCCTTAACTGCCTGCGATTTGTCCTTGGTGAGCATTAGTCCGGGGATGGAAGGATTGGTCGCTCCTAGTAAACTTTATGGCACGCTGGCCGCTGGGCGTCCTGTCGCCATTATTTGTGAACCCCACTCCTATCTTCGTCAGATGCTAGCAGCAGCTGATTGTGGTCAAGCGTTTGAGAATGGAGATGGTAGTGGTTTAGCTCACTTTATTCGTGACTTGGTTCAGAACCGCGAACTATCAGCGAACTTAGGGGCAGCAGGGCGGCGTTATCTTTTAACTCACTTTACGCCAGAGATCATTGCCAAGCAATACTCTAATGTGATCAAGGCTCAAACGAAGATTTCCTACCCCGTAGCCGTAAAAGCTCCTCTCTCTTTATCTTTCAAGTTGAATCATAGCTGGTTATCTAGACTAGGATTCTCTAGAAAAGCTTGATGAAAGGATGAAAAAGAAAAAGTGCAAAAACATTTAGGGGCATAGTATCTAGCTCAAATCCAGCTCAGAGAGTTACTGGCTGGATACTATGCCCCAAACTGGAGTTCTGTAATCTACACGATGCCTAACTTAGGTTTGCAGGAATTTCTAGGGGGACAGAATCGCGCTTTTGGGTGTAGTAGCGATTGTAGTAGTCATAGGATTGAGTGGTGTAGCCCTTAATGCCATTCGCCACAATGCCTAGGACGGGGGTGGAAGAAATCCTGAGACTATCTAAAGCCATGACCAAGGTTGAGCGATCGGTTTTTCCGAGTCCTACTACCATGATGATTCCATCGGTATAGGTGGCTAAGATGCTACTATCTGCCAGCCCTAAGACGGGAGGCGTATCGTAGATCACTAAGTCAAAGCTCTCCTGCAACTCTTCCATCAGGTTTTGCATCTTTTTGGAGGAGAGCAACTTCGTAGGATCAGGCGGAATTTGTCCTGCGGTGATGATAAAGAGATTTTCGTCACTAGGCGATCGCTGAATTACCTCTTCAGCAGTCACATTGGTAGCGATTAGGTGGCTCAACCCTCGCATATTGGCTAGGCCTAAGTAAGTATGGACTTGGGGGCGGCGCATATCAGCATCGACCAATAAGACTCGCTGACCCATCGCTGCGGCTGCTTTTGCCAGTTGTAGGGAGATCGTAGATTTGCCTTCCGCCGGAACTGCCGACCCTACGACTAGGGAGCGGATAGGAGTATCTGATCCTAACAAACGAACATTTGTATAAAGCGATCGGAAGGATTCTAAGAAAGGAGAAGTGGTGTAATGGCTAGGACTGGCAACGGGAGAATTTTCTAGATTGAAGGTTTCTAATTGCGATTGCTCACTAAACTCAGGAGCAAGGTTCTGCTCTGGTAAGGTGAAGCGAGGAGCCACAACACCATACGCAGGTTCGGGTAAACGTTTTTGAAACGGCACTACTCCTAGCAGCGGTAACCGGGTCAAATCTTTTAGATCGGTGGGGGAATGAAAAACGTTGTCTAGCTTTTCGGTGAGTAACGCGGCTCCAGTTCCCAGAAGTAAGCCTGCGACAACACCCAGAGCTAAATTGCGAGGAGTATTGGGCGAAATCGGTTGCTGTGGTTCTTGGGGGGCCGAAATAACTTGCCACGGAATTGCTTTCTGGGATGCTTCAATTTGCAGCGTTTCTTTGGTGCCCAAGAAGCGATTCAAGCTTTCGGTGGCAACCTTTAGTTCTCGCTGTAAGTCAGTGTATTGTCTGGCCAGCGCTGGTACAAGCTCAAAGTTTTGCTTTAGGTTGCGCTCTACTTCTGCAAGGGCCAAATTTCGCATTTGCAGCACTTGCACTTGATTGGCTGTATTCACCAACTGTTTACTGAGGTCTAAAGAAATGGAGGTTAAGTTACCATCCGCACCGCTGGGTCGCGTCTGGTTGCCCAAGACCTTTTGGGATTCTTCGCCTAGAAGGGCTTCTAACTGCTGCTTCTTGTCTTCCAGGATTTGAATATTAGGACTGGTTGGTTGAAACCGAGCTAATTCAACCGCAATTTGAGCTTCCACTTCTTGAATTTGATTGAGCAGTTGTTGGTAGCGGGGAGATTCACTCAAAGAGGCAGCAGCGATCGCCTCCGTTGGGCGGTATCCTACTTGATTTTGTAAGGTGCCGTAGAGGGATTGAGCCTCAATGAGTTGCGTGCGAGCTTCTTGCTGTTGTTTTTCTACATCACTAATGAGTTCAGATAGTTCATTGCCCCGTGACTCTGGATCAATGAGACTGTATCTTTGACGAAATTTTTCCAGCTCTTCTTGCAGGCTGCTAACTCGTTCGCGCAGCTTTGGCAGTTGTCCATCGACAAACTGAGTGCCTTGCTGCAAGCTAACTTGTCGCTGTTGCACACCATAGTTGAGGTATAAATCTGACAAGCTTTCAAGGACCGTGTGCACCTTCTTGGGATCGGAGTCGCGGTAGCTGACTAGAAGGATTTTGGTGTTGCTGAGCTGAGTAATGGTGAGATTACTCACTAAGGAACCATAGTTGAGGTCGGGATATAGCTTCTGCAACTTTGATACTGCCGGAGCTAATAATCCAGGGCTGCGCAGCACCTCAATTTGAGTCGCGTAGTCAAAGGTGGGTTGGAGGGCGTTTTGATTCTCTTGTAATAACTGCTGGGGAGATGGCGTATCGGTGACAGGTTCCACCAAAACTTGAAAGTCACCCTTGTAGATTGGGGTTTGACTCCAAGTCCATCCCCAAGTGGTTGCTGTGACTGCGATCGCCACACTCGCCACAATCAACGCTCTACGACGTAAAACCTCTAGAAAGCTTTTAAGATCAAGCTCGTCCTTGGGGGCATAGTAGGGCTGGGGAGCGTAGTATGTCAGGGGCAGAGCCTGAGGTTGTAGTTCGCCAGGTGGCTGGAGATTTCCTGGTACTAAAGAATAGGGGGATGGTTCCATCTGCATAATTTGCCTACTATTTACCCTAGAAATGAATCAAGCCGAAATCACAAGCCGAGGAGCCGAAATAAACCAAAACCACCAGTAAGGGGTGAAAGTACAGTCCCGATCGCGTCTGAAACTCCAGAAATGCCTGAGCGCTTCACAACAATGGTGTCGTTGTTCCGAAGAGGCGGGTTGTCTTTGTCGTTCAATCCCTTGGAAAAGTTAATCGCGACTTGTTGCCTGGACACAGTGCCGTTGGGGTTTAGCCGAATTAGTTCTACCGATCCCTTTTTGGCTCGGCGGTTAAAGCCACCTGCGGCGAGCAGCCCTTGATTGAGGGGGGTGTTGGGAGGCACTTCGACTACACCGGGCTGTACCACTTCACCCACGACGTTGATTGTGATCTTGTTAGGCGAAAAACTAGCCGAAGCTAGCTCTGTTACTTCCGTGGGAGTCATGGCGGTCGCGGTAGGAATCGCGATGGTATCTCCTTCTTGCAGGGGGATATCTTGACGCACATCTCCAGCCTGCAATAGCTTCCAGAGATCAACATCAATGACTTGGTCGGCCCCCGTTTTGGTCAACCGTCGTAGCTGAATCCGTCGAATGTCTGCTGACTGGGTAATCCCTCCGGCTACCTGAATGGCTCGCGTTACAGTGGGCATTTGTACGCCACCACCTGCCTCGGCCTGTCCATCCATGTTTCCGGTCAGGGTATAAGGTCCGGGACGATTGACTTGCCCCACAACCGCAATGCGTAAAGGCTCGGCTTTACTGGCCGCAAAGCTAGCAGCTGCTAATTGGTTAGCTTCTGCTAAATTGACAACTGTTTGAGTCGGGATAAAAATGGTGTCTCCGTCTTGCAGCAGCAGGTCTTGCCGTAAGTCTCCCGTTTGCAGGAGTTGCCAGAGATCGACTGTCAACACTTGCTCCCCACCAACATTGAGCGGGCGAGCCCGCCGCACTTGCACCTGTCTGGTGTCAGCCGCTTGAGTGATCCCTCCCGCCAATTGCACCGCACGAGTGACGGTAGGCACCCCTTGCTCCCCGCTGGGAGACACTGTGTAGGAACCAGGATGGCTAACCTCTCCCGCGATCGCAATTTTTAAGGGCCGTGCTCCTAGGAGAGTAATCGTGACAATGGGCCGCTTAATAATTGGGGCATACTTAGCCGAAAGGACGGCAGAGGCTTGCTTGAGGGTCATGCCTTGAACGGGTATGGTGCCGATCAGGGGTAAATTCAATGAACCATCCGAGAGAACTTGGTGTTCTCCGCTATACTCTGGGACTTGGAAAATATCTAAACGAACGCGATCGCCTGCCCCTAACTGGTAGCCATCAGGGGTGGAATAGGTAGGGGTTAGGCTCGGAGGAGCCGCGTTGGCGGGGGCTAGACTGGCGGGAGCTAAGCTCGGAGAAGTCGTTGTAGGTATGGGGAGCGACATTTGTGCCCATCCTGGAGCCGCTGCACTGCTGAGCAGCAACAAGCTAAAAGTAATCTGACTTAGCGAAAAACTGATGTTATTGTCGTTTTGACCCATTGGAAGCCGACTGCCCTTTTTCCTTCATGGTTTATATGAGATAGCGATCGCACCTGATAAATATTTAGTAAATGTCTGGACTTAGTTAAGCATGACGCTGCCCTAAAGTGCTGTAATGGTTAACCAGTTGCTACCAGTAATCAAATTTTGAGGGGTTGCCTTGGCTTTGGTGCTTAAGCTTTGTCGCTTAATTAGGGCAGAGGGATAGCAGACGATTTGGCAGCATCAAGACTTTTCAATAAACAATGGCATACTTTTGCAAAACTAGATGAGTTATTTAGAAATAGTTCAACTATTTAGAATTAGTTAAACATCCCTAGTGAATCTTCGGATCTAGCTCCCCTATACTCGTTACTAGTTCGGGCATGGCAAGGCAAATCCGGATTCCTAGCAGTAGTCCCTGGATCACTGAGAACAGCAATTGGGTCAGCATCGAGAAAATCAGGTGAGACAAGTATTACGGCAGGTTCAACGGCTCATCAAGACCATCTGGTTCCGGTTGCAAGGCTGGTTGTCAGGAAAACCCCGACAACGCTCTTTCTACCAGCGCCAGACTCCCTTTAGTTGGGTGATCCCCGGTAGACTAGCTGTCGGAGGTTTGCCACAAGCAGAAGATCACCCCCGCTTGGTTGCGGCCAACATCAAGGTAGTTCTGTCTCTCTGTGCTGAGATTGAAGGTTGCTTACCGGAAAAGATTATTCAAGATTTCAATTGTCTGCGGTTCATTTTGCCAGATCGCTACTACACCACTCAGTTAGAGGTGCATCAACTAGCCAAGGCAGTAGAGATTGTGCATCAGAGTGTGCAGAACCAGCTCCCCATCTATGTCCACTGTCTAGCGGGAATCGAGCGATCGCCAACCGTCTGTCTGGCCTATCTCTGCCTCTACCAAAATTTGGAGCTGTGGGAAGCGCTAAATTGGCTCAAGCAGGTGCACCCTTCGACTATGCCTAATGAGTCCCAACTGCGAACCCTCCGGGAGTTTTTGCAAGTCAGGCAAAATTAATCAGTTTTCTTAACAAGTCTTAACTTGTTCAGTCTAGATTTAAAGATTATTTTTATTAAATTTTTGCTAGGTTCGGCATCGCTTAAATAAAGCATTTTTATAGAGACACAATAGTTGATTGTCCTTAAACTTTTCCCTGAGAGCAAAGTAATACAACTTCAGTCTTGGGGTTATTTTTGATCATAGTTTTTGGATTTTACCTATGTGTAGGCAAAAGCTTCACTAAGTTTTAGTTACGCTTTACTCCTTTCAGCAGTTCAGCATCATTAGCCTTCTCAAGTATCCTAAGGCTGATGCAGGAAATGTTTTGGCAGACAAGGAGCAAGAATGTCGGAGCGAGTACTGGTTGTTGGAGCCACAGGAGGAGTTGGGCAATTAGTCGTAGGCAAGCTACTGGAGAGAGGATTCTCTGTGCGAGCCCTGACCCGTAACTCTGCCAAAGCTCAGAAAATGTTTGGCGATCGCGTAGAGACAGCAGTGGGCGATATTCGTCAAGCAGAAACGTTGCCTGCGGCAATGCCAGATATTACGCACATCATTTGTTGTACTGGAACCACTGCTTTTCCTTCGGCTCGCTGGGAATTTGATTTGCCTCCACAAAATCAGTTGCAGCGCCTACAAGCCTGGGGAAAGATTTATTTCGATGCCAATTATCGCAATGCCAAAGCCAAAAACAATCCTGAAAAAGTAGATGCTGAAGGGGTTGCCCATCTAGTTAATGCGGCTCCTAAAAACCTCCAGCGATTTGTCTTTATTTCCTCTTGTGGGGTAGAGCATAAAGATAAACCGCCCTACAACTTATTGAATGCTTATGGCGTATTGGATGCGAAGGAGAAGGGAGAGCAAGCGATCGCGCGCTCAGGTTTACCCTACACCATCATCCGACCGGGACGACTGATTGATGGTCCTTATACTTCCTATGATCTCAATACCTTGCTGAAGGCAACCACCGGAGGTAAACAGGGAGTGGTACTAGGAACAGGAGATCGCTTATCGGGACAAACGAGTCGGATTGACGTGGCGGCTGCTTGTGTGGAATGTCTGAGCAGTGCAGCAACAGTCAGGAAAGTATTTGAAATTGTGAATCAAGGCACGAGACCACCAGCTCTCAGTTGGACAGAACTGTTCGCCCAACTAGCTTGAGGTGAACAGTTAAAGTCAGGCACTAGTCAAGCACTTGAGGCGATCGCTGCTTCTTGAATTAAAAGAATGGCGTTCTGGCTATAACGCTACATGGCCAGAACGCCATTCTAGTAGCGGCTGGCTTCAAACCGCACTTCGCTAAACCCATTGACCTGGCGGAGCTAGTCACAGCAATCACGAACTTAAAGGCAGTAGCGTCACTGTTATAAGCCGCTTGTGAGCGGACTTGATAGATGATTCTCAGGATGAGACTAATTAGTCAGGTCTTGGTCTCATAATTGATTTTCAAGACTCACATCTAGACCAAAGGTGAGACTCTTAGTCCAAGAAAGAACAAACTTACAGGGTTATATCAGTTCCCTGCACCTGTGCTATGGATTGAAACTAAAAAACTCGGATGAACTCTAGGGTTCCAAATTATGAATTACCAACTAGGAACTGGCATTGAATTTCAGTCAGCATTTTCCAAGCAGGATTGAGCTATACCTTTTTGTTTCGTTTTTTATTTCAGGGCGTGCTGCATGACACGAAAGCTTGGTCTCAAGCAGGCTCGATAAGACTCGCAAATAGACTCATAGCGAGACTCGAAATTCACAAAAGAGACAAGTGTTTTTCGAGATGGCGGATAACTGCTGCAGCTCCATTTTGGAAGAAGGAACTTGCCTGGCGGTTGTTTAGCGTTATCCCAATTCTCTAAATTCTATTTACAGATATTCGTAGGGGCAAACGGCCGTTCGCCCCTACAGCCAATCATTTGGAGTCCGATTTTTAGGAATTGGTATTAGATATTGGGCTTCTGGTGGTCTGGTTAAACATCGCATTGCCTTATGTCCGTGTGAGGTTTAACTAAACCTCGTTTTTAGTGACCAACCTTATTTGGCTACTTCACCTCTAACGTCGCTCCTCCCTGCTTACTTGAGATTCTTTTTTTAGTCGGCGTGGAATTGTTCGGTTTAGCTTTGTGGTTTGCCATTAGAACTTTCTTCAAGCACTCCTGGCAAAGCGAATCTTTTTGAACTCATCTAGTCAGTTCGGCGATCGCATTCAGCAGTTCATAAATATCTAATGGTTTGACCATATATTTCTGGAAACCGGATACTAATGCTCCTTCGTTATAGGCTCGCTCTGAAAGCTTGGTACTGTAGCCCGTCATCGCGATCGCTGGCAAAATCTTACGAGAATTTTTCTGCAAGCTTCTGATTTGCTTGAGCAGATCGTAACCGTCGCCATCAGGAAGTTGGATATCAGTAATGAGAATATCGGGTTCAAAAGATTGCAGTACTTCTAGAGCCTCGCGGACTGTGCCTGCTACCCTCACCTGAGTTCGCGCCTGACTCAAAAGCAGACTGAACAATTCTGCTGTGTCCGAGTCATCTTCAACGACCAAGATCGACAAGTCGTTGAGGAGTTCTAGAGTACTTGGCGCTTCACTCATCGGGTTGATGTGTTGCGGTGTACGCAATTATTCAAAAAGCCAGAGTTATTTGTGGGTAAGGCTTTTGTTTGCTGTCTTAAGCAGTTTGGACTAAAAATGGACTAAATTTTAACCCTTGTTTTGAGTTGCTTGGCTTGCCCCAGTAGGCTTTGCGATCGCGTAACTCAACTATAAACCGAGATGTCCAATTCGCTTCTACAAACTATTTCGAGGCAAAATATCTGTCAGCATCTATCGATTCGTGGCTTTTCCTTTCTAGCTTGAGCCTCCTAGATAAACCAGCCTGGACCCTAGATCAAAAGGCTATTACTATTGCCGACTTATTCTGTCTTGCGACAAGACTTATATTCTCTAAATAAGTCTCATTAAGAGATTGCTCATATTGAAGTGAGACGAGCTTTGCATTGCCCCACAGGGGATGAGAACTGTAGCGGCAGGTCTCGTGCTGGCTGTTTAATATCAGGACAACCCCAAGGAATTGCCCTTATCTGCTTCAACTGTCCTGCAACTATGCAATGCCCAGACTTCAGCCCTACCCATGAATAATGTAAAAGTCAGATCGTAAAAGGCTCGATCGCGTAGTTCTTCCATTTCCGTTGCACCCGCTCCGACACGTAAGGTCGAATCACGAACTGTGGCGGTTTACCTGCTTTGACATCGATCCGCAAAAAAGAATAAGGCCGTCGCTTTTGAGTGCCAGCTCCAGTTCTGCCTACATAGAGCAGCGATCGCGCTACCAAACGATCATCAGGGCTAGCAATGGTGCTGATGGATTCTTGCAGTTCTGGTCCTTCCAATCTCTGGCGACGCAGACTAAAACCACTGCCTCCACAAACGATCCAGTTGAGATGAGAATCGGCATGACCTGTGTCCAGGGTGCGGAGGTATTCCAAGCAGTGAGCGTGTCCATTGAGAACTAAATCTACCAAGGGAGCACCATCAGGCAACGGCCCTAGCTCAGCCGCTACTGCATCTAAAACTTGGCGCAAACGGTGACGAATCGCTAACGTTTGACCTTGGTGCCATTTGGTTGCTTCCGTAACATAAGGAGGATGATGAAAATAGAGCACACGTCCCCGCACTGCTTCTGTGTGCCAAGACTCAATCAGTCGTTGTTTCAGCCAATCCAGTTGCTCCTGATCTACAACCACAGTTTCGTCGGCTGCTAATTGTTTTTCAATATCTAACTTTGCTTCTTCCAGTTGCTCCAACTTAGTGCGCATGTCATCTAGGCGCTCAGCTTCTTCCGGTTGGTTAGGCTTCAGTGTCGTGGAAGTCGCTAGGATTTGTTGTTTTTGCTGCTCTAATTCATCTCGTTGTTTTTCTAAGACATGGCGGTAAGCTCTGCCCTCTCCTGTCGTGGGTAAAGGGAGCGGTGCATTAAATGTATTAGAGTCAAGCGCAAAGAAATCGATGCCGCCATAGCGAAAGGTGTAATAGCGATTCGGCAATCGCGTAAACTGCCCCGGCTCGTAACGGAGAGACAAACCTGTATCTGTTTTTGCGGTGTAATGAGTGTCTAAATGTTGAGCGATCGCTTGAGGCGAACCGAGTCGATTTAAGCAATCTAAAAATGCCTGAGCATATACCTTGCCTTGCCCAGAACCACGCCAACCAATATCAAAGTCTAAGTGGGATTGCAGTAAGCGACGGAACGGCAAGGTTGCCTGCACAAGCAAACCCAAGGCTAACGGCAGGTCATAGTAATCATGATTGCCAGGAGTAGGAAGAAAAGGAAAGTTGAACACCATGCGATCGTAAGGAATTTTTTCTGGTCGCTCCCCCCCGACTAGAAACTCACGATACGGCTCAATAAAATTTTTTAGATAGTACTCACTCGCACCCACCAAATAGATCACATCGCCTGTGTGCAACACAAAACGAGAGTTCTCTTGCTGGGCCAGCATCTGCTCTGCTACTTGCCGTTGAGGACTATGGCCGCGATGTTCTCCAGATCCACTATCTCCCACCACCAAAAAAGAGAAATCTGTATCTTCCGCTCCTCCATCCTCAATGACCAACCGAGTTTGATCAATTCCTCGCTCCAGCACCAGTGGATCTTGCCACCGAACTCGCTGCTGCATTTGGCGAATCTTGTCAGCGATCGGCGGGTCAGAAACAAATTTCATACGACATCATTTCCAAAGGAGGGAATTTGACCAACGTGAGCTTCAAGTTGCAACACTAGACTACCTTCTTGAATCTCCAACTGATGAACTCGCACTACCATATCTTCCCATTTGAGGTAGGGCAACTCCATCAGCTCTTTCATTTTCTTGAAGAAGGCAAAAGTCAGCCCAAAGGGTAATCCTTGACCGGGATGACAACGGAATTCCTCTAATAAAACAGGCCGCTCTTCGGTTCGAGGGTATATTACAGCCGAAAATCTAGTTCGCTGTTCTTGACCGTTCTCATTTCGCACCACATTTGCCATAAATTGAATTTTGCCGCCGCTCAACAATTGAATCTCCATAGGCGGCTGCAATTCCACCGTCACCATTTGACCGTCTACATTCAGATCCCAAGGAGACAAGTATTGCTTGAGGGCATCCGAGTTTAAAGTTTGGTTGAGGTCTACTTCTGTCAGCACAACTCGAACCGTTGTATCGACGGGATGGTCTAGCTTGAGCTTGCCGAACAGCGCACTTAGCGGGTTAATAGCTACTCCTTGCGTATGCACCTCTAGCTCTTGCACCCGGACATCAGGTTGCACCACCAGTCCTTGACCTGTCACAGAAACTTGCTTGGCCTGTCCCTGGACAATTTTTCCTAGATCAGTGCGTACATCTACTGCGATCGCGTCCGCAGCATCTAATTGGCTAGCCAACCCCGCTTCCACGACTTGAGCCAGTACTTGTTCTTCTAAACGCGGTTCTTCTGACATAAGTATGTTGTCCTAAATACTTTGATTTTTTATCAAATAAAAACAACGCCCCCCCTGGACGTTGCTTTAAAGTTTTGATCTTAAGGAACTCACCCGCAATCACAAGGAATTATCGAAACACTTAGTAAACGCCTTCCTGACGGTTGAGACGCTCATCATGCTTCAGAATGACCCAAATTGCATGGATGCTGCCAGGTAACCAACCCAACAAAGTCAGCACAATATTGATGATCAAAGTGGGGCCAATTCCCACAGTCAGGAAGATGCCTAGAGGAGGCACTAAAATACCTGCAAGAATGCGAACCAGTTTCATAGAATTCCTTCCGTTTGTTAAATTTGTTTTGTCTGTATTCTCCTAAACCCACCGCTCGAAATACTCCGTCGAATGGGCTATTTCATCACCAAGGCTGGGTAGATCCAGCCAGGGCAAATTTAGAGCCAGCGTGTAGCAGTAGAAACTAAACTTCAGTTTTTAGATCCACACTTCTCTCAGCAAAGTACCGATTCATGAAAGTGCTAACGAAAGACAGGATCACGGGACCGAGCAAGAAGGCAATCAAACCATCGACTCTGAATCCGGGAACTAAGACGGATGAGAGCCAGAAACAAAGACCGTTCACAACGAGCGAAAAAGCTCCCAAGGAGACAAAATTCAGAGGCAGGGAGAGCACGCTTAAAACAGGCTTGACACCAGCGTTCACTAAACCGATCGCGATCGCCGCAATTAAAGCAGCCGGGAAGGTGGCGATATCAACGCCAGGAACGGCTAAATCAACCACCAGCAAACTCAATGCAGTCGCGACCAGCGTTAAAAGATTACTAATCATCTTGGTTTTCCCTTAAACACAACAGTAAAACGCTTTAAAAGTTCTACGTTGATCGTGCAAGACCCAACCTGTCTATAACCTCTCTAAGAAGACAGATCTTCCAGTGGGGCTTAAGTCGTAGAAATCCATCGACTCAAATGCTGACTAATGCCGACACTGAAGCCTAAACCTCGTTTAAGATGTTTGGCGGAACAGGCGCTCTAATTAAAAAATGTGATGAGTCGAAAGCGGTGGGTTGTTTTAGCTCTGGCCTTGCTGATGATTGGGCTGGCTTGGGTGGGCGTCCTTGGTGCGCGGAGTGGTTTAGTAGTGCGTCAGATAGCGCGGAGCGATGTGCCCCTAATTTATCTGGCTCCCCAAAACCAGACTCGTGTTCCTGGAGTGCTGATTGCTCATGGCTTTGCGGGTTCTAAGCAACTGATGTTGGGCTATGGGCATGTATTAGCGCATGCTGGTTATGGAGTGATGCTGTGGGATTTCTCTGGACATGGTGGCAGTACGCTACCTCAGCGTGATTCTTTGCAAGCAGATTTACAAGTAGCTTATGAGGCCCTGGTGGCTCAGCCAGAGATAGATGCGACTCGCTTGGCGCTGTTGGGGCACTCAATGGGCAGCGGATCTGTGATGACGGCTGGCATTCAACAAGCCGATCGCTTTGCCGCTACTGTAGCGATCTCCCCCACGGGAGCCAAAGTCACACCCGAATCACCCCGAAACTTACAACTCCAGGCAGGCAGTTGGGAAGGTGGCTTCATAGCCAATGCCGAACGATTGCTAGACAGGGCAGGTGGAGAAAATGAAAACTTAGCAGCAGGACAAGGGCGATCGCTCGTGCTGATTCCCAAAGCCGAGCACATTACAATTCTGTTTCGTCAGGCGAGTCACCAAGCCGCTTTGCGTTGGCTAGATGCTACATTTGGTCGTCAAAACTCCAGTCTATATATAGATCGGCGCATGGCTTGGTATGGGTTGCATCTCCTGGGGTGGCTGCTCGCGATGGGAGCGATATTGCCATCTTTTGCAAGGTCGAGCCCAGCGTTGAGCCAGATTAGTAAATTTCAGGTGCGATCGCCGATTCGGCGCTGGGGCAGCTTGCTGGTTTCGGCTTTAGCAGCCAGCGGTACCATCCCGTTGCTAGGAGGCGGGAAAAATTTAGCAGCACTGGGGGGTGTGCAAGTCGGAGGAGCAGTGGCCCTGTGGTTTGGCATTGCAGGAATTCTCTGGCTAGGACTGCTAACTCAATTTCCGCGCCCGACGCTTCGCGCTCTGCTGTTAGGTCTCTCGGTCTTCGCACTCTTGTGGATTGGCTTTGGCCTGATGGCTCAACTCGTCTGGTTGCAATGGTGGCTCATTCCGACTCGCTTAGCCCTTTGGCCTTGGCTAGCCCTGGGGTTTTTACCGTGGTTTTTAGCCTCTGGTATGGCTCAGCAGGATATCTCAGGTGGTTCCCGAATTGTATGGTGGTTGGGTCAGAGCATTGCCCTAGTCATAGGAATTTTTCTGATGCTGCAATTTTCTCCCCAACTGGGTTTTCTCTATATCCTGCTGCCTCTGTTTCCACTGTTTATGGCTCTCTTTGCTTACGTGGCCGCTCTACTCAACAGTACTTGGGGTTATGCTTTAGGCTGTGCGTTGTTCTTTGGGTGGGCGATCGCGGCAGCTTTTCCCCTCGCTTCGTAAGCAAGCAAAAGCCTCTGCGACTGACGCAGAGGCTCGAATTTCTCAGAAACTATTTAACAAAAACCAGATCTCAAACTCTAGCCGTATCAAATTAGAGTTTAGTAGACACCACGACGGCCACTAACAGCGTAGTAAATAAAGAGAGCCACGATCGCGCCTAAAACAGCAACCAAAATACCACCTAAGCTTAAGCCAGCCGAAGTTAGGGCTAGCGATCCTGTCGTAAGGAAGCTAAAGAGGCTACCACCCACAAAGGCACCAATAATTCCTAACAACATTGTGCCGAGGATACCGCCACCCTGACTACCAGGATAGATCGCTTTAGCGATAGCACCCGCAATTAAACCTAATACGATCCAAGCCAAAATATTCATCTTTGTTCTCCTTTCTTAAAAACTATGGGTTCTAAATAAACGTTCTAAACTTGATGCATGAATTCTTGAACACATTTATAAGTTATCGAACCACCTAGGACTTTCCGAACTATCACAAGAGAGAAAGCTGTTCTTGCCTGCGGCAGAGTTTGGTTCAGTTCGGTCTCTACCTATGCGTAGAGTGGTGGCAAAAAAATAGGGGCAATAACCCTTTGGAAGTTACTGCCCCAGAATTAGATAGTACTCGCTATCTAAACTTGCTATTTAGCTATTTAAGCGATCGCTTATGCAGGAATTAGCACAGTATCGATAATATGAATGACACCATTATCAGCAGCAACATCGGGAGTTGTGACTGTGGAATCATTAATTTTGACACCACTGGAAGCATCAATTTTTACATCTGAACCTTCAACGGTAGTCGCTGATTTCAGCTTAGTGACATCCGCTGCCATCACTTTTCCAGAGACGACATGATAGGTCAAGATTTTTGTGAGCTTAGGCACATCTTGAAGTAGTGCATCTACAGTTCCTGCGGGAAGCTTAGCAAATGCTTCGTCGGTCGGTGCAAAGACTGTAAATGGACCTTCACCTTTAAGTGTATCGACTAAATTGGCAGCCTTGACTGCGGCAACTAGGGTGCTGAATGAACCAGCATTAACGGCAGTATCAACAATGTCAGCCACGTATTCACCTAGTTTTTTGTCTCTGTTGATCAGCTTAGACTACTTCTCGAAAAATAGCTCTTACTATTTCAAAATTCCTAAATCCGTTGAAGTAAATCATAAAAAATCTGGTGTTTTAATCTGTTTTTAATCAAGCAATAACTAAATGTGCTTTTGCATCCTCAGCAAAAATTAGCCGTAGCAATCTGAATCAACAATAATTTTTTCAGATCTACCCATTTAGGATGAAGCTAAATTTTAGTATTAGGTGGTTGACGCAATCTCGCATTAACTTATATGGAATTTTGAGTTAGTTCAAATACCCTGAAATCCAACATATAGCAATTCTAAATGGGTGTACTTCTCCAACTCACCTCTACTGATACGGCCCTAAACTCATTACTATCCTTTCCATGCCACATAGTTCTGATGACGGTTTCTGCGGAAAAATATCACCAACTTTTGCAAAATCAAGGTTTTCAATTTTGTCCGGTTGATGCCACCTCTAATTTGGCAATTTTGGCCTGTCCCATCGCAGATGACCAAGGGATAATAGGAGACTTGTGGCTATTTAAGCAATCCACAGAAGCATTTACTAAACCAGAAATTGGCCTGGTACACCAAGTTGCCAATCAATGTGCGATCGCGATTCGTCAAGCACGTCTCTATCAGGCAGCGCAACAGCAAGTTGAAGAACTAGAGCGCTTAAATCATCTAAAGGATGATTTCCTGAACACAGTCTCCCACGAATTACGCACACCGCTGACCAGCATCAGAATGGCAATTCAACTGCTAGAAATCACCCTCAAGCAGCCAGAAATAGTCAAAGCAAAAGCAACCCATTATCTTCAAATCCTTCGCAATGAGTGCCAGCGAGAGATGCGACTCATTAATGATCTGCTAGATTTAGCGCGTCTTGATGCAAATATCGATCCCTTAGCACTAACGATCGCGAATCTAGGCGAATGGATTATCCCAGTGATCGAGCCTTTTACAGACCGAATTTGCCAGCAACAACAATGCCTACAAATTGCGATCCCGCCTCAACTCCCCCCATTAGAAACCAATTTTTCTTACCTAGAACGGATACTGAGCGAACTGCTCAACAATGCTTACAAATACACTCCTCTCCAGGGAAGCATCACCATCTCAGCCCAGGCGACAGCGACAAACTTAGAATTGCAAGTAAGCAACTCAGGAATAGAAGTTCCTGAGAAAGAACTCAACTACATCTTTGACAAGTTTTACCGCATTCCTAGTAATGATCCTTGGAAACATGGCGGCACAGGACTAGGACTAGCTTTAGTCAAGAAGCGAGTAGAACAAATTCAAGGCACTATTGAGGTGGCTAAGAAGGACGATGCGATCGCCTTTACACTACATCTTCCTTGGTGCGTCGCCTAGAATTTAGCCTCCAGTCTTACTTCAGATGCCAAGCCGTATAAAAAGCGGCATAAGGTAATTGTTGGGCGCAATACCAAAGCAGCTTGTAACACTCCTGGGCTTGAGAAGAAGGTTTTTCCTTGGGTTTGTCTTTGGTCAGATCTGTCTGAGTTGCAGAGCCAAAACCTCTCAGAGTAGAAACAATCATTGGTAACTGTTCTTGTAGGAGAATCTCTCTTAAGTTCTCACCAATGCGGCGATAGAGAGTCGTAGAGCGTTGAGATTGCAACAGTTGCAGCAACATCTCAACTGCTTGAGGGTGTCCTGGCTGGAGATGCCCCAATTGACAAGCCAGCCGCCGCTGACTAGAAGCATCCGTCGCCGCTGTCAAACGCTGTTCCAAAGACGCGATCGCTTGGGCTGGATCTCTTTGCACTTGGGATTTAGTCTTGCGCTTTAGCTTGGGGAATGGTGCAGGTTTTCGATGCGCTTGGATGAACTGGGTAGCGATCGCATTACCTGGATCTAACTGCAACAAATTCTCTGCTGCTTGCAGACATAAAGCCTGCTCCGGTGCTGACTTAATCAGGTTGATTAGAGTGGTGGCGGCGATCGCATTGCCTGGATCAAGTTTACCGAGTGCGTAAGCAGCTTTCCGCCGCAACGAATCTTGCTTAGTAGTGGCAATGAGTTCTGTCAGGGTTGCGATCGCCAGAGAATTGCCAGGGTCAACTTTGCCTAAGCTCTCCCCAATTTGGAGCCGCAACGGTTCACTCTGTAGCGTTTGGAGGAACTGTGTCATTGCTGCGATCGCTACTGAATTTCCTGGATCAAAAGTTTTACCTAAGCTATAGGCGGCATTCCAACGGGCAAAGAAGTTGGAGGTAGATTGAATAAATTGTTCTAACGCCGCGATTGCTTGGGTGCGATCGCTTTGCAGCAATGCCACTCTCGCTCCCTCTTGTGCTGGAAATGGGTAGCAGTGCCAATGCTCCTGAGAGTCGAACTCACCAAACCGCCAGCGGAGTAACTGAGCCAAGATAGACTCTGCATCAGGATATTCGGGAAACTCTGTCAAACCTGCGGCTGCGAGAAAATAAGCTTGATAGTGATAGAACCCGCCACAGCCATCCTCCCATGCTGTGAGGGCTTGCAGAAAAGCGGTCTTCTCTGTAGCGGATATATCGAAGCGTCCTAACCACAGCAAGATCACCTCTCGCCACTGGGAGGAAAAGACGAGCGGAGACGCTTCTAGATCTACCGTTGAGTTAGCAGCAGTTGCAGGGAGAAAGCAGCGCCAATCTGCGATCGCTTGCGCGGCAAAATACTCCTGAAACGTAGGATGGTAAAAGGCGTAGATCTTTTCTCCGGATGCAGTAGAGATCCCCACTTGATTCAGCCAGCCTAAATTGAGAGCCAGATCTAGCAACTCTAAGGACTGTTCTCTAAAGACTTGCTGCACAAACGACTGAGACAATCGGAACTTAGTATTTGCTTGAGCCAATCCCTGCAAAGCCAGATGCCCCAAGGCTTGATTCAGTTGCCAGCGTTGCGCCCAAGTCGTAGGAAAGCGATCTTGCTTCCACTCGTAGATAGTATCGACAAACTGTTGATATAGCGCTGCTTTCGAGTTAGGCAAAGTCCCTTGGCTGAGTGACCAAGCTCGACAGAGTAAGGCCAGTCGCAACGGATTTTTTACCACATCTTTGATCCGTCGTCGCTCCAGCTTATCGAGTTCTGCCTGCAAGCGATCGCCCAATGTGGGGTGTTGATGAAACCAACGCTGAATAAATTGTCCTACCTGATCTGCACTGACAGCATCTCCATGACTAAACGTGAGATTACGATAGGTGGTAAAGGTTTCTAGCGCATTTTTGCCACTATCCCAAACATTGAGACGACAGGTGAGAATCACATGAGCATCGGCAACCCAACCCCGCAACTGCTTCGCGATCGCTGCCAAAGCTGAACTCGCTTCCGTTGCCATCTCATCCACTGCATCCAGTAGCAACCACACTCGCCCTTGATTAAACTGCGTTCCTAGGGCTTCTCGTAACTCAGTTGAAACCGTGACTTTGCGAGTTGCTGCTTTCAACCAATCTTGTAGTAAGTACTGCTCTAGACTAGCTCCCTGCAAATCTGCCAAGGAGATCCATATCGGCAAAGCTTGTTGTTCTAGCAACCAACGGGCAATTTTTTGTAGCAATGTGGTTTTGCCCGCTCCTGGTTCTCCGGCAATCGCAATTCGCTTCGCCAATCCGGGCTGCTGCAACTGTTCTAGAAATTGCTCTAGAGCAAATTGAGCTGTATCTCCCTCTTCCGCCTCATAGAGTTTCGAGCCTTGATCTGCCCTCACCTCTGTATCTCGCCGCTCCTGTTGTTTGCGCTCCACCAACCCTAGCGGCACATAGACTTCATCCAACTCAAAGGCCACGCCATCTCCTACGGTTAGCGGATTGGTTGTGAGCCGTTGATACTGTTGTGCCTCCAAAACGTCTCGGCACCATTGCCACCACATATCTGTTTCGGACGCATCACCGCTCGCCTCTACAACTGCAACTTCTGCATTGTAAGTTGTGCTTTTCTGCGTAGACTGCTTCGACTTTTGGGACCGCCGCTGCTCCCACTCCTGCTCAAATCGCTCTAAGTTGGCTTTGCGATCGCGCCGAGGATGCCATAGCTTCAAGGTGAAATGCCAAGTTTCCGATCCACCACGATTGGGGCGATTATCCTCCAGGAGTTCCAGAAAATCCTCCAGCCGTCGCAATGCTTCCTTAATCTGTTCTCCGGTTAAAGGGGTAGTCGCAATCTTGGTTAAAGCCTCCAAGAACCGTACCTTCGTCCGCACCACCAATCGCTGTTCCGTCTGCCAATGCACCTGAATCTGCGATCGCAACCCATCCAAAGTCCCCTCATCACAGTCCAGCTCATCATTGGCGTAATCCAACAACACCGCCAACAACTGCTGCGATCGCTTCTTCACTTCCGGGCCATAACTCAGGCGTGCCATTGGTAGAACAACCAGCGCTGAAAAGCGGTTTTGTAGACTGCGTTGCAACATAGTCTACACTTCTAATAATCTCTTCTCTATTTTTTCACCTGTTGGGGTGTAACTGAAGCTGAGCGTAAAAAGGTCAAAGAGTCTTAGCTCAAGAACGTTTCTACTACAATTGTTTGCGAGTAGGCCAATACCAAGATTTACAACTATTACAGGTGAAGTATTTTACTAGGGCAGAGGTGTTGTATTGGGGTTTGCACCATGTTTAATCATGAAGAAGATCTACCTCTTTTCTTTAGTCTAATCCGAGCAGGAGACGTGGAAAGAGTAAAAGAACTAATTGCTATTGGACATAATGTAAATGCTGCCTTTGAAGATGGAAGGACACCACTCATATCAGCGGCCCATCATGGACATTTTGAAATTGTCAAACTGTTAGTTGAGGCAGGTGCAGATGTTAATGCTGTTGATGCAGAGCAAAATTCACCGCTCTTCTCTGCTGCATATCGTGGCTTTCAAAACATAGTTCAATACTTGACTCCAATAACCGATCTGAAACTACAGGAAACTGTTCAACAGCAGTTGGAAGAAATCTAACTACTTGGACCAGCGCTTAGAGTAGGCATTGCCGAAATGTATATGAATGCATGAAGTGCGGTCGCCCTAGCTCCCCATCTTCAACCAACCAAAAACTTGATTCACTGTTAAGGTCAGCTCAATCCCTGGTAACACAGGCAAAAGGTAAGGGGTTAAGGCGTTACCGTAACCATGTTCTAGCATCCTCTACAGATGTGTTCTGAGTTTAGCAAAGAGAACAGTGAGCGATCGCAATGATTCAATCTTCAACGGGATATGACAACATCAATTTGTTAAGATTCTGCAATTACTAGCTCGCAAGCCGTAAATCAGCGATTATAGGTAATTCAAACAAATTATTGCTGAGCAAGCGTTTTGAGAAAAATAAAATTTCTAAATTCTCAATCTCACCAGACGTTGGATTCAATCGAGCAATGATTTCGTCACCAATCTCTTCAGATTCTTGATCGGAGTAAGGAGAGCATTTATCGATGTACAGGATATCTCCTGCACGATCATATCGAAAGGTTAGCTTTTCTTCCATATCACCTGGCCTCCAGTCAGCTTACGAGCAGTATAAGCTGTCACAATCCAATATCTTACTGAGCTTGTATCTGTAACAGTAACCACAATGAAGTATCTTCCTGTTCGGATCGTATCAAACCATTTGGAGAATAGTAGAGCATTTTCATCTCGTTCGCTCTGGCGGATCAGATCCGGATCTACAAGCGTGATGCTCAACTGCTCCAAATACTCAGGTAATGTGCCTGGATGTGTCTGAATAATATGCTGCTCTCTTTCGTCCGTTAATTCAATGTCTGTTCCTAAATAAGAACAAGGGAAAAATCGAGTCATGGCTATTATTAGCTTCTAGAAAGCCCAGTCCCAGTGTATGGGGTTGAGTTGATAGTGCGATCGCCCTAGTAGGTTGAGTTGTAGCGCACCACTTAGCCAGGGTCAATATTGACAGGATACCTTGCAATTGCTTTATAGCATGGGTAGCGCAAGCATTCATCTTAGGACGGTACGTTGCAACGTACCCTACGATTTTTGGAAATCAACCGCAAAACCTAGGGGAGTCCCCCAGGTGCAATTATTCCCATAGTATTCAAACCTTTGCTACAGAAGCGTTTTGCCTGTTGCTCGATTGATTCGCTTGAGGGAAGGTGTCTCGCCTATTCTGGATTCATCCAAGACAGAGAGGCAGCAAAAACGATGAATTCACGACGAAATTAAACCAAACACTCCAATAACTTTGCATGTGGCGGCTAGCTCAACAGTAGAGCACCAACTTTGCCCTTACGGGCCGCAGATTTAGGGTTATCGCTTGAAAATCGACACCCCCTTAATCGCCGGAGATGCGGGTGCAACCCCCGCGCCGCTACACCAAACTCTAAGCCTACATGTGGCGGGTAGCTAAGTGGTAAAGCAGCGTGAGTATGTCCTTGTTCACAACCTTGTCCGTAAGGGCCGACGAATGAGGGTTATCGTTGAACACGCGGTCGCAGGTTCGATTCCTGCCCCACCACACCAAACTCGAAATTTCTCTATTTACACTGGCAGGTCGCTTAATAGTAAGGCACCACTTTTTGCCCTCACGGGCCGCAGATTTAGGGTTATCGCTGTAGACGAAGTCCCCCTTAATCGCCGGAGATGCGGGTGCAATTCCCGTCCTGTCAATTTTCCCATTTGCCCAAACGGGCCGGAGGTGTAGAAGACTATGAACTACAAATTTTTTGCCCAAAACAAAACTCGCACGCCACAAAATCAACCCATTCCTGGACGCGAAAAGGAAATGACCCAGGGACGCTCTGGGGGGTACATGTTCAAAGCGGGGTTGTGGCAGAATCTGCGACGTTGCTTGCTGATTGGTACCGCCCAGAGCACTTACTACGCCGGGAAACAAGAACTAACGAACGAGTTTGCCAATGTCTTAGAGCAAGCGATCGCAGAGAATCCGGAGCGAGTTGCGGCTGAAATTGTCTATGCCTCGGATGGTCGTGCCATCAATAACAGTGCGCCGATTTTTGCCCTGGTGCTGCTCTCGATGGGGGAAGCACCGGAAGCGAAACAGGCATTCCAAAAAATCTTTCCCAAGGTGGTGCGGACGGCTAGCCATTTCTATGAATGGCTGAACTACACCAAGTCAGTGCGGGGATTTGGAAAGATTGTCCGGGAAGTGGGGCAACGTTGGCTAGCACGAGAAAACGTCAAAGAATTGGCGTATCAATTACTGAAATATCAACAGCGCCAAGGTTTCTCACATCGAGATGCGCTGCGTCTATTCCACGTTAAGCCCTCAACTGAAGAACATAACCAGTTGTTTCAATGGGTGACTCAAGGTTGGGAGAAGCTACCTAAAACAGCTCCCTCCGAGGCTCTGTCACAAATTTGGTGGTACGAGTGGCTGAAGCGGCACCCAGAGCAAGCTCATGAGGCGATCGCGAAAGGCCGCTTAACTCACGAAATGGCTGCACCTGTCGGCAAAATGGACAAGCAGGCTTGGCAGCTCTTGTTTAATGACATGCCGATTGGAGCCATGTTGCGGAATCTAGGTTCCTTGACAGAGTTAGGAGTTTTTCGTTCTGATCACCGCAAGAATCTAGACAAAGTAGAGAGAGTTCTCAACAGTCGAGACCATCTCCGTAAAGGTCGTATTCATCCGATTGATGTTCTCAAAGCGTTGAAAACTTACCAGTCAGGAGGGAAATTAGGCCGTAGCCAGAAAACATGGGAACCGATTCCTCGCATTGTAGACATTTTAGAAAAGGCATTAGAGCTCTCCTTCGACGTTCTACAACCTACTGGGAAAGTGTTTCTCCATGCGATCGACGTTTCTGGCTCTATGTCTTATTACAGCGTCAGTTCCATCGGCTTAACCTGTTGCGAAATTGCCACCACAATGGCACTTGCCACGGCTAAAGCTGAGAAGAACTATGTGATTCGAGGTTTTGCAGAGAGCTTTCGAGACCTCAATATCTCGGCTCAAGATTCCTTCAGTTCTGCGATCGCCAAAGCCAACAACCAAAACTTTGGAGGAACCGATGCAGCGGTTGCTTACGACTGGATGATTAAGCACAAGTTCAAAGCGGACGTGGTTTGCTTCTGGACAGATTGCGAAAGCTGGGCAGGGCGGCGGCACCCTAGCCAAGCGCTAGCGGAATATCGCCGCAAGGTGAATCCTAACGTGAAGGCGGTGTATGTCACTTTGGCCCCCTACCAAATCTCTCTAGTTGATCCTCAAGATCCGCTGTCCTGGGATATGGCAGGCTTTGATCCCAGTGCGCCTCGCCTGATTCAGATGCTAGCAACAGGTGAATTGTAGATGGAGACTTAACCCCCAGCCCCTTTCCTACTAGGGAAGGGGAGCCAAATTAAGTAACGCCCTTTGAAACAATCTGATTTAATGGAGGCAGATCAAGTCAAGGGTGTTGAGAGTAGCTGTGATGCATATTCTTCATGGTACTTGGATTCCAGAAGAGACAGCGAGCTTCGTCCAGAGTGGCGGATTCCATCTGTGGATCGAAACCACAGATACACTGCGACGGCGTAAGACAGCTCCACGCCTCCACTTAAATCATCTGCCACAAGAGAAGCTGGCAACATTTCTCACCGAATCCCTGGGTATCAAGCCTGCTGCCTATCAAACACTTGAAACCGCGATCGCGCCTAAATATTTCTTGCTGCCCACTGTAGGAGATCAACCTTGCCCTTCTCCAGAGCTAGCTCGTTACCTAGAACTGGAGCCACCGGAGCAATGGCAGTGGCAATACTGGCAAGTAGATTGCTACCGTCCCACAGCCTATGTCAAAACTGGTAACTACAACCGTGCCTCTGTCACGAATGTCATTAGGTTGCTGAATGAGCTACACTTCATCGCCCTGCACAACTTAGCTGAGATTCAGTTGGGTGCGGATCTCCTATTCTGGTATCACTACACCCAATTCTTTAAGCAAATTATTCTGCACGATCAATATATCCCAGCGCTGAAGTATCGATCGCTAACTCCGACAGAGCCACCTACTAAAGGCAAACGCAAAACGGCATCCCAAACCACCACTAAGACCACTAAAACTGCGAAGAATAAGAGTAAAGCCACAACCAAAACAACACCCAAAGAATTTGAAATTTATCAAGGCTGGGAGATCCTCTCAGCTCGGTATGAAGCAGAATTAGAACGCTATGTAGAACTCATGCCTTTTGTTTGTGTAGCAGGTCGCGCAGAACCGCAAGAACCACCGCAATTCTACGACAAGATGACCTTGCTGCGTCATTTCTCGGAGGTGCTGCTCGCAGAAATTGTCACCCATACTCCCACTTCTGCTGCCTTTGAGAAACAGATTAACGATACCTTGCTAGGCAGTTGCTTACATTCCGGACATCCCTGGCAACATCCAGAAGGGCTAACCCCATATCAGCAGTGGAAAACCTGGCGCGATCGCATTGGTCGTAGCCAAACGGATCTACCCTTTTATTTATGTTTTCAGCTCCAATCTCCTGCCAAACCAGAGGATGCTTGGATACTAGAGTTTCAGGTGGCATCGCGGCAAGATCCCTCGGTGCAGATTCCCTTACAGGACTATTGGCGGCTCCGCACCAAGCGTCACAAGGCTCTAATTCAACAGTTTGGCGAAAACTTTGAGCAACACTTACTGATTCATCTCGGTTATGCTGCTCGGATCTATCCGCAACTTTGGGCTGGCTTAGAAACTGATCAACCAGTTGGTATCTCTCTGGCGATCGCGGAGGCTTCTGCCTTTTTGCAAGAGTCAGCCTGGGTTTTGGAAGCAGCAGGCTATAAAGTTAGGGTGCCTGCTTGGTGGACTCCTCAAGGCTGGCGGCGAACCAAACTGCGGATGAAAGCGCGCGGTCGCACGTTGGGCGGAGATGACAAAAGTAAGAGTTACTTCTCGTTTGAAACCCTGGTGGATTATCGCTACGAACTGTCGATCGATGGCAAGCCTGTCAGTGAACAAGAGTGGCAAGAATTGGTCAATGCCAAAGCCTCGCTGGTGCAGTTTCGGGGGCAGTGGATGCAGCTCGACCAAGACAAGATGCAGCAGATGCTAGAGTTTTGGAAAAAACATCAGCATGAGCAGCCAGAGCTGAGTTTGCTCGATTTTATGAAGCTGTCCGGAGGCAGTGAGGATGGCATTGAGTTAGAAGTCGATCATGACGAAACCCTGGGGGAGATGCTGAGCAAGCTGAATGAAAAAAGCCATCTAGAGCTACTGCCCGATCCCAAAGCACTTCAGGGAACGCTACGCACTTACCAAAAACGTGGTTTAGCGTGGTTACATTACCTCGAAACGCTGGGCCTGAATGGCTGCCTCGCGGATGATATGGGCATGGGCAAGTCGTTGCAGGTGATTGCTCGCTTGGTGCAAGAGCGGGAACAAGGGTCCAAAAAGTCTAAAAAATTGGTGCCGATTCCACCTACCTTACTGATTGCACCAACTTCAGTAGTAGGTAACTGGCAAAAGGAGATTGAGAAATTTGCTCCGCATCTCCGATCGCTCATTCATCACGGTAGCGATCGCCTCCAAAAGAAAGAAGAGTTTCAAGCTGCGATCGCCGACTGTGATGTCGTGATTACTTCCTATACCCTGGTTCGCAAAGATATTGCTCTGCTCTCAGAAGTAGAATGGCGACGGATTGTGATCGACGAAGCGCAGAACATCAAGAACCCCAAGGCGGCACAAACTAAAGCGATTTACAAACTGCCAGGGCAATATCGTCTTGCGCTTACAGGTACTCCAGTCGAAAATCGCTTGCTCGATCTGTGGTCAATTTTTAACTTCCTTAATCCTGGTTACTTGGGCAAAGAGTCGCAGTTTCGTCAATCCTTTGAAATTCCGATTCAGAAAAATAATGATGTAATGCGTTCTGCCACGCTGAAAAAGTTGGTGGAACCCTTCATTCTGCGCCGCGTCAAAACCGATCCCTCGATTATTCAAGATCTCCCTGACAAGCTAGAGCAAAAGCTCTACTGTAACCTCACCAAAGAGCAAGCGTCTCTTTACGAAGCCACCGTTAAAGACGTGGAAAAGCAACTGCAAGCAGCAGAAGGCATTCAACGCAAGGGTTTGATTCTTGCCACCTTAATGAAACTGAAGCAAATCTGTAATCATCCTATGCAGTTTTTGCAAGATGGCAGCGACTTTACGCCAGAGCGATCGCATAAGCTAGAGCGCCTCACAGAGATGACCCAAGAAGCGATCGCAGAAGGAGAAAGCCTCTTGATATTTACCCAATTCGCAGAGATTGGTGAAGCTCTGGAGAAGTACCTCAAGCACACCCTCCGCTGCAATACTTTCTACCTCCACGGGGGCACCCCTCGCCCCAAACGAGAACAGATGATCGCTGAGTTCCAAGACCCCAATACTGAACCCTCGGTTTTTGTGCTCTCCCTCAAAGCTGGAGGAGTTGGCATTACCCTAACCAAAGCCAACCATGTGTTTCATTTTGATCGCTGGTGGAATCCGGCGGTAGAAGACCAAGCCACCGATCGCGCCTTCCGGATTGGGCAAAAGAAGAATGTTTTTGTGCATAAATTTGTGGCGATCGGCACCTTGGAAGAACGCATTGACCAGATGATTGAAGATAAAAAGAAACTGGTGGGCGCGATCGTCGGGGCTGATGAGTCTTGGCTGACAGAACTCGACAATGAAGCCTTTAAGCAACTCATTTCTTTGAATCGCAGTGCTGTGTTGGATTAAAAGTAGCCATGAAAAAACTTGTAAAAACCTGGTGGGGCAATCGGTTTATTCAAGCCTTGGAAGAATTCAGCGATCCGAGTCGCTTGAGTCGAGGTCGCTCCTATGCCAACAGCAACCGTATCCTCCAGCTCGATATTATTGATTCTGTCATTCACGCGAAAGTTCGAGGCAACGTCAATCCCTATTTTGGCGTTTACAAAGAACCGACTTATACCATTGAGATTGTCATCCATCCCATTAGTCAGGCGCAATGGGCAGCGGCGATCGCTTACATTGCCTCTAAAGCCAGTTTCATCTCAAAACTGCTGCTCAATGAGATGCCAGATAACATCGAGGATGCCTTTCAAACCTTAGGATTGCATCTATTACCAAAGTCAAAACTAGATTTTGAAACGCACTGCTCCTGTCCCGATTGGGGTAATCCTTGCAAGCATGTGGCTGGGGTTTATTATCGCGTTGCCAAAGATCTCGATCGCGATCCCTTTCTTCTGTTTGAGTTGCGAGGGTTACCCAGAAAACAACTACATGCCGAGCTAGCCAAATCACCTTTAGGCCAAGCCCTGATTGCAGAACTGAACGCCGAAGCGAGTGCGCCTTTCCCTGTGACTTCCTACTACACTCGACCTCAACTCACGGCGTTGCCACAGGAGATCAATCCTAAAACTTTTTGGCAGGGAGAGAAACCATTTCCTAAAACTGTTGAAGTACTGCCGCCTAGCACCGTTTCAGGCATTTTGGTCAAAAAGCAGGGAGACTTTCCCGCCTTTTGGCAAAAGGACCACTCGTTTATTGCAACGATTGATGAACTATACGATCGCGTTAAAACAAAAAATCGCGACTTGCTATAATCTTAGCGATTGTGGAGCCTGTCCTAGCCCTTAGTGCTTTTGTAGCCTTTAGCTAGCTCTAATATCACCACCCCGCCCCCAGCAGGTCTATGCAAGCAATCCCCCACCTCTCCTTACCCTCTGATTCCACCGCTGCTCAGACAGAGTTTGCTTATCAACTCTTTGATGCGCTTTTTAGGGTGGGTGTGGCCTATGTTCCTGTATTACCCTTAATGCAGGACGCTGTTTTATTCAACAGCTTGCGAGACTTTTTTGCCCTCAGCGATTTACAGAAGCGATCGCTAGCTCAACAGTTATCATCTCCCTGGCAAGGTGTGTTTCTCCCTCTGGGACAGGAGCAACTCAGCGATGAAAATGAAGACTACAAAGAAGTGTTAGATCTCAATCTAGAGAATGGCACTTATGCTCAATGGCTTCAGCGTTGGGGAACGCACTCCTATACAGATTCAAGCAGCCTAGAAGAGATTCCTCCTCACTCAGAAGAACTGGCTAGGCTAACAGCTCAACTTTATAAAATCTTTCATGCCTTTCAGGAACAGGCTAATCGAGTTTTAGCGGCCCTTGAAATAGTCTATCAGCAGCCTCCGAATAGTTTGGTGAAGCAGCATGGTCAGAACAGTACTCTACGGCTCCTCCATTATCCTCCTGCCCCTCACTTTACCCTCGGCTCGGTTCGCCTGGGAGCCCATCAAGATTACTCTGGAATTACTCTGCTTTGGCAAGATTCCACCGGAGGCCTAGAAGTTTTGACTCCTAACTATGAATGGGTCGCTGTAGATATTCCACCTGGTTGCATTGGAGTGCTTGCTGGTGAGGTGATGCAACGCTGGAGCGGAGATACAATTCATGCAGCTCCGCATCGAGTTCGGATTACGGATGCTCAACAACTTCAGAAGACTAGATACTCGATCGCCTTCTTTTGTGAAACCAATCATGATTGTGTGGTCTATCCAGGTTCACTAATCAGCGAGCCGAGTTTAGCAGACACGCCCATCGTGATTCAGGAATTCCTCGATCGCAAGTATGACCAAATTCAGAATCAAACAGCTTCAAACGTAAGCTCCGATAAAGCTGTAAATTAATCCTGTGAGCACCAGTAAGGTGATTACGGTATAAGTCAAATCTCGCCAGCGCAAAAAAGTCACCAACGACAAAATTACACGGGTGATCGGCGTGGCAATCAGGAGCAGGAGACCAAGCTGAATCAGCCCCCGTGCCCGCCCCGCTAGCACTGCTGCCACTATGCCCGCAGGAGAACGGAAGATATCTGGTTCTCCTCGAAAAACGTGATAATCAACAGGTTCTGCACCATGACGAATCAAATACCAAATGCCGCCGATGCAAACGATCGCGCTGGCTGTTAATACTCCATAACTGAGCAGATAACTAATCCATTGCCCCAGTTTTTGCTCACGAGCCGCAAAGATAGGATTGCACTCTTTAGCGCTTGAATTTGGTTGTGTCTCTGAGTCCAGTTCGCGCATCTAAAGCCCTCCTGCCAAGCTGTTGTAGACCATTCTCAAAGCCATGACAACGAGCACGAGACTAAACAGAATCCTCAAAATTTGCGTTTTGGCACCAATCAACACTTTTGCGCCTAAAAGCGCACCTGGCAGCACACCTAGCATCACTGGCATTGACAAACCTGGATCGATGTACCCCCTTGCCAAATACACGCCTGCTGAGGCGGCTGCGGTCACTCCGATCATGAAGTTGCTGGTAGTAGTAGAAACCTTAAATGGCAGTCGCATCGCTTGATCCATCGCCAACACTTTCAGCGCGCCTGAGCCGATGCCCAGTAGTCCAGAAAGCACTCCTGCCACAAACATGACCCCAAATCCTGTTGGCACTGCCGCCGCTTGATAAGCCATTAAGCCGTCTGGGGTAGGACAGGTGCCACTGAGCTTGAGCTGAACGACTAGTGGATCAACAGTTTCACTCGCAACATATTCAGAGCGTGGCTGTTGAGCGAGATAAGCGGAGTAGAGGAGCACCACCGCCAGCACCACAGTTAAGGCTTTAATAGAAACCCAAGTTGCTAAAAAAGCTCCGGCGATCGCACCAATGGTCGTAGCAACTTCTAGAAACATGCCTAAGCGTAGATTGGCAAAGCCCTGTCGGATGTAGGTTGAGGCCGCACCAGAGGACGTGGCAATCACGGAAACTAAAGAAGCACCGATCGCATAACGAATATCCACCCCAAACACTGAAGTGAGTAAAGGGACAATGACTACGCCGCCGCCCAAGCCCGTCAGTGAGCCTAAAAAACCAGCAATTAACGAGCCCAACCAAACCAGTAACGAAAACTCTAGAATGCTCAACCGTTCTATCCCCGCTTTTGGGACATTGTGCCTAATTTAATTCTAAATAGGCTGTAGCGTCTGTTCCAAAAGCGCAATAGTTGTATGCAACAGTTGTCATAAATTATGGGTAGTTCATGTAATGAAGCGATCGCCTTCATTTCACGTCTGATTCAACTTATTCAATAGAATTAACATTAAAAGGGAAGTAGACAGAATAGTTATTGCTCTTGGGGGACTGCTCATCGCCCACCTTGATCTCCTGCAATTGCTGCTGAGCAATGGGTAGAATGCTGACCTTGAGTTCGTTCAGCGATCGCTGCTGTTGCTGCAAGACAGGTAGCACGGTCGATTTCATTTCATTCAGGCTATGCTGTTGTTCTTTCACAATCAGAGTCAATTCTTTCAATTGCTGCGCTTGTAGAGTATCTATTTTTTCATGTAGCAATCCAATGTCATATCCTGCTTTTAAGTTGACTTGGCGGTCATATTCAGATTTTTCTCGCTCCGCATCTGACTGACGGTTCTGACTCATCAACACAATTGGGGCGGTGTAAGCTGAGGCAAAGGAGAACACTAAATTGAGCAAGATAAACGGTTGTTCATCCCAATGGGGCACTCCAGGCATCAAGTTGAAGGTTACCCAGCCTGTGAGTATCGTCGTTTGTCCAATCAGAAATCCCCAAGACCCCACTTTGGCAGCCAGTTTATCAGCAACTCGTTGGCCTGTGGTCAGCTTTTGCGGTTGCGAGCGTTGTTGCTCAATCTCTTGCAAAGCTGTGTATGTTTTTTTCTGTCTCAACTCAATTACTTTATTTTCTTTAACCGTGTTTGCCTGTTGGGTGGATTGTTGTGCTCTCATAATTAACCTATTGAAGAGTTGGGTGAGTTCTGTATGAGCTGTTGACATGGGCTGCAATTCAGCTTGTTATCAACATAAAGCCAGTTCAGAAATAAAAGCAAATGCTCTTTTTTCTTAAAACGATAAGTTGAAGTAATGCTATCCAAAGAGAAGGCTAAGGATGCAAGATGCCCATCTTGGAAGGCAAGCGTAGCTGTGTTTGCAGATATCAATCACTTCAAGTTATCTTCTCAACAAAAAAGAATGTTTGCTTTTATCGAATAGGCTTCCTAGAGTGAGACTATGTTTTTCGTAGCCAGTCTTCACTGAACTCTATCAAGAGCAATCAACTTAGTTGGGATAGCAGGTAACGTAAATTCCCTCTCTAAGTTGCAGCGAGTCGCAGTCATGCCACCCCCAGCGATCGCCTAACAGATCGCCTCACTCAAGCTTGGTATTTCCCCATCCCAGCCTTAAAAATTTTCAGACCAACCGGAGTAAAGCCCATGAAATTATTCAAAGTCGTTCTTGTCGCCTTAGTACTGCTAGTCAATTTGGTCATTGCTCCTGCTTCCTGGGCAGACCGACCCAAACTCACTAATACTCCTGAATACACAGAAGTAACCCAGGCGATCAATAGTCTCCTGCAAGTCAAAAGTGCACCCAACCGATCGGGCTTAGCTCCCGACGAGATTGAGCAACAACTCGGTGAGTTGAAACTGCAAAAGTATATCCTCGAAACTGCAACGGAGTGGGCGCAATGCCGCAATAACACAGGTAAGACTTTGGCAGTCTATGCTCACAAAGCCAAGAAAGCAGCTCAACCCAGCACCCTCTACTATCTAGGGAGTGGCAAAATTACAGATGATGACTGGAATTGCGATGGTGTCTACTTACCCAGTGGGGCTCTAATCGCGAATCGAGATCAACCCTTGGCTGAACCTCTGGCGCTCAAAGTTACCCCTGGCACTCAACTCATTGCCAAGAATGATCCTGAAACAGGTTTGCTGGAATTCAATGTCAATCCCGCGCAAGTGTTCCGGGCTGGTGAAACAAATTGGTCCATTCCTAACCTGTCTCAAGCCAACATTGACGCTAAAGTACCCAATGCCCCAATCGAAGACTAACCTGATTTTCTCTCGGTATTTGGGAAAAGTAGCTGATGTAGGTAGTTAGGAAACAGGCATGTTAGAGCAAGTGACAAATACTGTAGGGATGGCTTTCTCCCCCAATACGCTGGGAGTCTTATTGGCCCTGGTTGCTTTAGAAACGGTACTCTCTGCTGATAATGCAGTCGCCTTAGCGGCTCTAGTTCAGCCACTACCCGATCCTAAACATCAGCAGCAAGCCTTAAACTGGGGCCTGGCAGGTGCCTTCATCCTACGGATCGCTTTGCTCTTTACTGCCACCTGGGTCATTCGATTCTGGCAGGTAGAATTAGCGGGGGCGCTTTATTTACTGTGGTTAGTTGGCAAACATTTCTGGACAAAGTTTTCCGTCAGCTCAGCCTTCAATGACCCCAGTACTGAACCACCAGTATCCGGTTCGCTTTGGCAGCTAATCGCCTTAATTGCTTTAACGGATTTAGCGTTCTCCCTAGATAGCGTTACAACTGCGATCGCTATCTCTGATAACACCTGGATTGTCCTCACAGGTTGCATTATTGGTATCTTGACTCTCCGCTTTTTAGCAGGCTTGTTTGTGCAATGGCTAGAACGCTTTACCTACCTCCAGGATGCGGCTTACTTAACCGTTTTAGGAGTAGGATTGCGGCTGCTATGTAAAGCGTTGCAACCCGATTCAGTACCACCTGAGTGGATTGTATTGACCATGATTGCCGTACTGTTTACCTGGGGATTTTCTAAGCGTACAGCCTCGCTAGAAACCTAGGAACGATAGTAAAACGATAGTAACTGCTGATGCTGATTAGAAAACATATCCTGATCAGCGCAGAACCAGAAAAGTGATAACAAGTGGGTGCAGGCGCAGATCGTTTAACAAACTCAGGGATAGAACTAGATTATGTCTCGCCCTCGAATTCAAATTCTTCCTCACTTGGCCCATGCAGAACTAGTGCGTCGTCAAGAGGAATGCCAAGACCCCAAAACCAAAAACTACTGGCTCACCATTCAACTTTTGAGTCAACCGCATATACCAATGACAGTAGAACAAGTTGCCGAAATTTTAGGCTTTTCTACCGATTGGGTGCGTAAACTAGCAGGTCGATATAATCGGCTGGGACCCGTCCGTTTCATAGATAGTCATCAACGGCGGGACAAAGTCTACAAAACCACTTGGCAGAGTTCTGAGCATACGTTAGAGACGTTATTCAGCACATAATCGCCATAGTTTCAGCATCAACCCAATTTGTGAATAGGAGATCTCGTATGAAATTGGTAAAAATTATTCTGGTTTTGCTCGTATTTCTAGTCAATCTGGCGATCGCTCCAGCTTCCTGGGCAGATAAACCAAAGGTCAGCAAAAATCATGACTATGTTGAGATGACCAGAACTCTAAATCGCCTGTTCGCAGAAAGAGATGCTCAAGGCAATTCTCCTGAACTGAAGCAGCGAATTGACGAACTACAGCTACAAAAAGCCGCGATCGAATCTGGGATTACTTGGGGTCAGTGCCGCAATGAAACGGGGCAGACTTTAGCGATTTATGGTCCCGCAGGTGAAGAATCTAAATCTGGCAGTAACGCCCTTTACTTCCTGGCAGATGGTGAAACAACCCCAGAGGGATGGGATTGCAACGGCGTTTACCTCCCCAATGATGCCCAAGCCGCAGGAATTCCATCTAGCCCTGCTGTGTTTAAGATTTTGGACGGCACTCGGTTAGTGGCAAAAACCAATCCTGACACTTCCGAAATCGTCTTTAACGTTCCAGCAGTTCAGGATTCTCCAGCTAAGGATCTATCCATTCCTAACGTATCTCAAACATTCATCAACTCACGAATTCCTAGCCCATTGGCCGCTGGTGAAATCGATGACTAACAGCACTGAGCTGCCGAGATTCTAAGCAAATCAACATGATCAAAAGAGGGATGAAGGAGCAAGAAAATTTCTTTCATCCTTCATCCCTCATCTCATCTTTTCAACAACTCAGCTCTGGGCCATTGAGATCGATTCTGCCTCGAACCAGGAGCGATCGAAGTTACAACCTAAATGTTGTTGAATTCGTAATAGATCTTGTTCCGCGTTGCCTAAACAGGTAGTAGCTCCGGGAGAAGGCGTGATATTAAAGCGAATCCCCTCTCCTGGATCGATCTCTGCTTGTCCTAGAATTAGCTTCCGTTGAGTGCGATCGATCAACTGAGGTCGAATCCCCCCAATGCCGTGGGCGAACTCTAAATCCTCTAGCTGCAACGAAGGCACGATTTTACGAGCATCTTGCAAGAACAAGCGACGGTTGACTAAAGGCACCTCGAAAGCCATGTTTTTGAAGATGTAGTTCCGGATGTCTTTCACCTTCAACAAATCGCCCAGCACACTCGCTACAGTGCCGTCTAGCTTCAAAACTTCCAAGTAGTCGATTAAGGTTTTGAGGTTGTTTCGCTCCAACAAGGGTAGAGGTAACGCCGTAGGTCCAAAACGGGTCTTACCGGGCACCGTGATATCTGGATCACCGTGAATTGCGGCAAAAGGCAGCTTATCATTCTGGACGGTGTAAACTTTGCCGTTCAAGATCTCTGGCGTGAAGTAGAAGTTGCCTGCGACTGGCAAACAAGAATATTCCAGCCCAATTCCCATGCGGTGAGCGAACAGCAGGCTGTGACCACCCGCAGACACCACCACAAACCGCGCTGTTACAGTTCCTTCAGCGGTTGTGATTTGGTAATTAGACCCCACAGGTTGAATCGATTGGACTGGATAACCCAACTTCAGATCAACGGTTTTATTGGTTACTGCTTGAGCCTGCTCCACAAAGGACTGCGCTAAGGCTCCATAGTTAATGGCCGTGTATTCTCCCAAAATGGCGATCGCGACTAACTCTTCTGGGCGATCGCCGCCATTCAACTGCACCACATTTGGCTCAATTTCGGCAATCTGGGATTTTTCTAGCAGTTGCATCCCAGTGAAGTGGGGCTTAAATACTTCATATCGCTGCCGCAAAAACTCGCACTCTTGCGAGCCCACCCCCAAAACCATCTTGGGAAACTGGTAGATAATCTGGTCCCGCAGGGCTGGCGGCAACTGGCTACCATAGCGGACCAACATTTGAGCCGATCGCTGGACTTTAATTGCTTTTTCCAGCGTGTAGTTGGTCTCAATATCGCCGCAATGGATTGTCTGGCTATTATTTGTGGCTTTCGAGTTGACCGAGGCAACGCTAGGATACTTTTCTAACAGTGCCACACGCTTGAGATCGGTAAAGGTCGCCAAAGAGTAGAGCAAGGCTGCTCCTGCTACCCCGCCTCCTATTACCACAACGTCGTATACCTGATTGACCATCCCAGAGCCTGCTGAATCCCTAAACTTCTTCAGCGTATCGTATTCAGGGCCAGTTCAGGTAGCGTTGCTTCTAGACAAACCCTATTCCTTTAGGCTCCTGTCAAAGTTCTGAGATATAGCCAAAGTCAGAGGTAATTTCTGAGATTAGCAGTAAGTTAAGGAATAAGGGAAATTCAAGGATATTTGATATGGAAAATACAAAAAAGAATTTTGCTCCAGGTGCTAGTGAAGAACTGTCAACTGTTATTGATCATGGTCAAGACGGGTTAAATCCTAACAAAAGCCTTCCAGTAAAATTGACTTTCTGGCTTTCAATGGGAGCCTCGGCAATTGTTCTTCTGGCTACGCTTTATTACTATGGAGTTTTCTCCTAGTTAGCTGATACATAGTAGTCCTAAATGATTGATGAACTTAGCGGGGTGCGCCTCTCACAACCTACTAGGATCGCTATAGTATTTCTGAATTCATGGCAGTGCCTTTGCTTTGTCGAATCTTAGCGGTACTGCCATCGTTGTGTGTTGATGTAAATGTACCGCTTCATTACTATTCATTTCTGACACAGGTATTTAACTACAACCGTATCTAGATTACTTTTGGGCTTAGCACAGGGTTACTCACTGGATAAAGAGCTAATAGCCATCACCTCTCATCGGTTGGAGGGAAGTAGTTCGTAGAAAGCTATCAAAGCAGTTCCTCAAAAATACTTAAAGGAGACAGGAGCATGAGTAATCATCCCGATCAAAGCAGTGAGAAGCAAAATCAGCCCTCCAAGGGGAGCGATCGCCCTCAAGAGGTCGAAACCTATGACGTGTTAAAGCTAGTCCGTCCAGGTGGCTTTGATGGAGACCCTCAAGAGATTTTAGGCAATCCAGCCGTTGCCCCTGAAATGATTCAGGAGGGTAGAGATCTCAGACCCGATTTGTTTAGAGAGGCAGAAGCAGCCAGTCCAGATGAGGGAGCTTAGGCAGAAGGCTGAGGCGATCGCATGGTTACATCTGTATTCACAATTTTGTGCATATTGAGGACTGCTATACCATCAACACTTTCTAGGAATCTGAATCACAAATTCTGTACCTTTTCCTAATGTGGAAAAACATTCCAGCTTCCCACCATGTTTCTCTGTAATGATCTGGTAGCTAATCGACATTCCCATGCCTGTCCCTTTACCTACTGGCTTGGTCGTAAAGAATGGGTTGAAGATTTGCTGCTGCGTCTGTTGCGTCATTCCTTTTCCATTATCCGCGATCGCTACTTGTACCCACTGAGCATTTATTGCCGTTGTCCGAATAGTGATCTGGCTCGGATGGGCTTGCATCTCTTGGTAGGTACGTTTGTGGTTGTGCTCCTCTAGGGCATCAATGGCATTAACCAAGATGTTCATAAACACCTGATTGAGCTGGCCTGCGTAGCACTCCACCAAGGGCAACTGATCGTAGTCTTTGATGACCTCAATCTCCGGTCGCTCTGGTCTGGCTTTGAGGCGGTGTTGCAGAATCATTAGGGTACTGTCAAGACCCTCATGGATATTGACAGGCTTAATCTCTGCTTCATCCATACGCGAGAAGTTGCGTAATGACAACACAATCTGCCGGATGCGATCGCTGCCGATTTTCATAGAAGCGAGCATTTTAGGCAAATCTTGCTGCAAAAATTCGAGGTCAATCTCTTCGGCTTCCGCTTGGATCTCGGAGACAGGTTGAGGATAGTGCTGCTCGTATAACTGCACGAAGCGTAAAAGGTCTTGAGTGTATTCCTGAACATGCACCAGATTGCCATGAATGAAGTTGATGGGATTGTTGATCTCATGAGCCAATCCCGCAACCAGTTGTCCCAGGCTCGACATTTTCTCACTTTGCACCACCTGAGCTTGAGTTCTTTGCAACTCACCTAGCGCCTCTTTAAGCTCGACCGTACGGGCTTCAACGCGGTGCTCTAGTTCGGTATTACTCTGCTCCAGAGCGGCAAAGGAGTCGCGTAGTTGTCCCGCCATATAGTTGAAGGAGACCGCCAACGTGTTCAGCTCCTGGATGCCACTATCTCCTACCGTTTGGTTGAGGTTGCCTGCTGCCATATCTTCACTGGCACGGCTCAGCCGCAGAATAGGTCGGCTAATCCAACGAGAAGTAACCACGCTCAAAACTGAGGCGACAGCTAGAGCCACTAGACACAGTAAGATCGTGGTGCGGTTATTGGCATTAATTTGGGCCATAAACCCATTTTCTGGCACGCTAACCACCACAAGCCAATCCAGCCCATATTGATCACGCCAAGGAGTAAGCTGCACGTACTGTGGCTCTCCCTGAAAATCGAGTTTAATCTTCTGGGCTTTGGTAATGTTGCGAAAATCGCCGAACTGCTGTTGCAGTTGTTTGGTAATTCCCTGCACCACTGGATTGGGGCTATCGATCGCCTGCAAACGTTTGATTTCGTCCTTTACAATCGCGAAAGGCTGCTCAGGTGCCGAATTAGCAATCAAGGTACCTTTGCGATCTAGGATGAAGATCTGGCCAGAATGACTGACATCTGAACTTCGTAAAAACTCACTGAGTTTCAGTAGATGAATATCTACAGCAACGATGCCCAGCAATTGATTTTCAGCGTCATAAATTGGTCTACCCGCTGAAGCCACAATGTAGGGGTGGCCTGGATAGTTCCAAGTATAGACCCGAGACCAAATTGGTTTCTTCGCAGTGATCGGCTCAGTATACCAGGTTTCCCTGAGGCTATCCCAGTCGAAGACCGTCATGACTTTGGTCCGATTGCCCTGGTTATCAGTGGCATAGGTGAAGAGATTATTGACAGATGCGCCGGTCCAATCGTCTACTGTGACGGTTTTGCCATCGTAGCGGGCTGCCCCTGCCCCCTCACCTGTGGTCAACCCAATACCGATATAACTCAGGTCATAAGCCTGCATCTGCCGCCAAAAGTACTTAGCCACTGTTTCGCGATCGCCCACATCTAGCAACCCCATCTGGATCGCGTCAGCATTGATCTGAAGCACCTTATGGGGAACTGACAAGTAAGCATCCAAATGTTGATTCACCGAACGACTAGTGCGTTCCATTAACTGGTCTGCTAACTCATTGACCGCTTTCTGACCGTTCTTGAAGGACAGGTAGCCAACCAAACCGACTGCCCCAAAAATTTGCAGCACAAAGGGAACAATTAGGACAAGCTGTAAAGGGAAAGCTTGAACTTGGCCAAAGCGATGCATTTTCATGGGTGCAATTACGGTTCAATCTGGTGTCAAATTAAACACAGTATTCCCATCTAGGCTTTTAGAATATCGATTCGCTTGATTCAATGAACTGCACGAACCGTACCTTCAGCGGTGGTAGCTCCTTGTACTGCCCAGACTGGTACTGAGCAGACTTAGCTTCAATTTCTTGTAGTTGGCCCAATGCTAAACCGCAAGGTTTTCCATACTTGACCTGCACCCGATCGCTGGCAATTTTTAGGGCTGTACGCGATCGCGCTACAAAATCATCTAAGTCATAGTCCTGGTTAGGAGCGAAATAGTCTTTGACGATAAGAGAAGGAGAATAGCAAGTTTCCTGAGAACCATCGGGCCATTGAATTTGAAAGCGAATTTCAGGCATAGGAAGCTAGAAGTTGTTTGTAGTGATGGAGGTGCATCTCGGCGGAGGCTGCCCAGGTATAGCGAGACAAAACTGATTGGCTGTGCTGCACCAAAGAGCGAGACAGGTCTGGCTGGACCATAGCTTGCATGGCTTGGGCGATCGCGGTAGGTGATTCGGGGTCTACCAGGAGAGCTTGAGTTGGAGCAAGGAATTCGGTAAAAGGAGTTTGGTGGGAAGTTAGAACCGGGAGACCAGAGGCGATCGCTTCCAGTAACACCAAGCCCCACCCCTCTTTGACCGAAGGAAAGACAAAGGCATCGGCAGTTCGATACAGAGCGGGCAGATCAACATCGGCAATGACTCCTGGTAAGACTAGGGAATGCCCGATTTTGATTTTTAGGGTATTGGCGATCGTGAAAAACTCGTCTCGATAGGCCTGGTAGTCAAATAGGGTGGCTCCGCCTGCAATCACTAACTGAGCGTTTGGATAATGCGATCGCACTTGAGCAAAGGCTTGTAGTAGTCGGATGGAGTTTTTGCGAGGTTCAATCCCACCCACGGTCAAATAAATGGGAGAACCATTCAAGCCCCATCGTTCTTTCAAATCTTGTTCTGTGTCATTGAGGACAGGAGTAAATCTGCCTAGATTCACGCCATTGATAATCCGGGGAGCTTGAATTTGGTATTGCTGTTGGAGCGCAGTCTGCCAATGGTCACTGACACAAAAGCAGAGATTCGCGCCTCGAATCGAACGATCCTGGCACTGCTGTAGATAGGGACTGCTGTAGTCTTCAATATGATGTACAGTTCGGACAAAGTGGGGAATCTTTTGCTGTTGAACCAGCTTGGCTAGGGCATTGGCGCTGATGCAATCCTGAGCATGATAGCAGTCATAAGTTTGTTCAGAGTGACTTAAGTAGTCTACAAACTCCTGAATCCGCTGTTGGATCAGAGCATCCATGTCAGCTGGAGCAGATTGAGCGAGAACAAGTTGGTAATTGCAAGTTAAAGGATAGTCAAATCCTGTCCCATCTTTGTCCAGGGCATAAACACAGACCTCATTGCCTAGATGGTGCAGTGCTTCGGCTAACTCCAGCGTATGAATGACACTGCCCCTCGGCTTGGTAGAGTAGGTGAGTAGAGCAATTTTTAAGTTGGTTGGGGAAGAAACCTGCGAGAAGTTTGGCTCAGTTTGATCGGTAATGAGTGCAGAATAGCTCATCTCATACTCCTACTGGAGAGAACCCTGTCAGCGGCTCATGAGATAGATCCCAAAATACCGTTGACTCTTGGTGAGAGCGTAAGATAAGTTGCTGGGTTGGTTGCACTTCTCCAACGACCTCACAGACTAAGCCTTGTTGCTGAAAGCAAGCCTGAACTGCTGAGGCATTGTGGGGCCGAACACTGAGGAGAAAGCCATAGCTAGGGAAACTTACGAGCCAAAGCTCCAGGGTTAATCCTGGGGGGCAGGGAATTTGGTTCAAATGCAGGATGGCCCCGCAGCCAGAGGTTTCCAGCAACATCAGCAGAGTACCAATGATGCCGCCATTGCTAATGTCTTTGCCTGCATCACACAGCCCCATTTCCGCCAGATAGGGCAAAATTGCTAGATTTTTCCGTAGATGCACCGGATCAGCAGTCGTGGCCGCATCCCAAAAAGGATATTTAGCATGGGATTTGCCTCGAAAATCGGTGGCAACCAACAGTTGATCGCCAGGTTGAGCATTAAAGCTACTGATCAAGCACTGCGATCGCCCTAAGATTGCCACTGAAAGAGCGTTGTAGGGACTATGGCAATTGGTATGTCCACCCACAATCGGCACATTGTACGTTTGAGCCGCCGCTTGCATCCCTTGCCAAATCGCTTCAGTACTATTGGTGGACTGGCTCCACAGAGTATCAACCACCGCGATCGCTCGTCCGCCCATCGCAGCAATATCGCTGATGTTCACCATCACCGCCGACCACCCTGCAAACCAAGGGTCCGTTTCTATGAGCCGCGGCAACATCCCCTCTGCTGCTAATAACAGATATCCTTCTCCATCCGGGATGGCTGCACAATCATCTCCCGGTAGTATGTTGGCAGAAGTCCACTGTGACCCTACCTTTAAAGCTTGGGATGCCGTTTGGATATCCTGCTTCTGCAAAAGGCTAAGGGATTGGCGCAATTGGGCAGCAAGGGACAATAGCATCAAGAAGCCTCTCTGGCTGGCAAAGATAGAATGGGATGTATCTCGACGTTAGGCGGATAGAAACTGAGGTCTGCTTCCATCAAATGATGCGGGTGAGTCCGAATCGCTATCTCTTCTAATGATTGCCAGTGCAGCCGTTGGAAGAAGCGTACATTTTGCAACTGCACCGTGGCTAGAAACTGCTGACAGCCCCAAGTGTTAGCAGTCGTGACAGCCTTGTAAATAAGTCCTTTGCCAATTTGCCAGCCTTTGCGATACTCCGGATGAGTGCCTAGCCTACCTCCATACCAAATGCCTGGTTTGGCTTCGTAGATTCGCACCACTCCAACGACCTGCTGGGTAGCAGTGGCGATCGCCACGATAGGATAGGCGAATTGATCAATCTCATCTACGTCATCGCCGCAAAAGAGTTGCTGTTCTTCTGCAAAGATGGCACGACGCAATGCAAAGTAAGCTGCAATCTCTTGGGTATTTGTCGCGAGTTTGAATTCGTAAGTCTTCATGGACTGGGTTTGTCAGAATTACTTTTCAAAAGTAGAAAGAGCCGAGCAAGCACCACACTTCGCACAGCCTGCTTTGATATCCGCTGATGACATTCCTGCGTGCTTTAACATGGCACCGACTCGTTCATAAAGCGTGAACATAAATTCGCTCTTAGGAGCAGGATGATGAGCGAGGGGAGTGCCTGTGATGGGAACAAAGGGCACCACAAAGGGATAAACGCCGATTTGGATCAGGCGATCGCAAACCTCCAATAAGGTTTCCAAGCTATCTCCTAATCCTGCTAGCAAGTAAGTATTCACTTGTCCCCAACCAAATACTTTGACTGCGGCAGCAAACGCCTTGAAATAGTACTCAACGGGGACTGTGGCTTTCCCTGGCATAATCCTAGCCCGAACCTCTGGGTCAGCCGCTTCCAAATGCATGCCTAAGCTATCAATTCCTGCTGCCTGCATGCGATCGAACCAGACAAAATCATCTGGAGGTTCACACTGCGCCTGAATCGGGATATTCACCCTGGCTTTGATGGCTTTGGCACATTCTGTCAAATAAGCCGCACCGCGATCGCTGCTGTTAGGGGTTCCTGTCGTCATCACCATTTGCTTGACCCCATCCAGCCGCACTGCTGCTTCGGCAACTTCGGCCAGTTGAGCAGGCGTTTTCCGAGCAATCGTTCTCCCTGCTGCTAGCGATTGCCCGATCGCACAAAATTGGCAAGAGGTATCTGTATTGCCATAACGCATACAGGTTTGCAGCACCGTGGTTGCCAATACATCTCGGCTATGCAACAAGGCAATTTGATTGTAAGGGATACTGTCAGCCGTCGTGAGGTTGTAGAACTGGGGTGGCTGGGGAAACTGAATTGGGGCGATCGCTTCTCCCTGATGATCTAAAGTCAATGATGGAGATGAGGTGGTAGTGACTGTGTAAGGCGATCGCGCTGCTGGATTGTTGAAGATAGGCACCATGACAGTCGTGCCGTCTACAGTCACAGCTTTGTGGTCAGAAGGACCTGCCCCACCTTTACGTCCTGCTGCTCCAATGTCTTGTTCTACCAGCTTCAACCCCTGGGTTTGCAGTTCTACAATCAACTGTTGCTTGTTCATAGACTGGGTTTACGCTCCCACCGAAACTTTCTCTCAGACTCTTGAATCAGCACATCGTTAATACTGGCCTCTCGTCTTTGCATCAGTCCATTCTCGGCAAACTCCCACTGCTCATTGCCGTAAGCCCGATACCAATAGCCCGAATCGTCATGCCATTCATACTCAAATCGCACCGAGATCCGATTCTCTGTAAAGCTCCAAAGCTCCTTTTTGAGACGGTAATCTAACTCCTTGGCCCACTTGCGCTTCAGAAAAGCCGCGATCGCTTCTCGCCCACTAAAGAACTCAGCTCGATTGCGCCATTGGGAATCCTCTGTGTAAGCCAAGGCAACCTTCTGCGGATCGCGTGTGTTCCAAGCATCTTCTGCGGCCTGAACTTTGACTTTTGCTGTTTCCAGGGTGAAGGGGGGTAGAGGTGGTTTTTCCATGCAGTGTTGCAGCTAGGGAGTAGGTTGTAGAGAAGGGTCAAGGGGTATTTCGGCCATTAGAAAATTGCTGTCGGGAGATTCTGCCATCACTGTCTGAGCCTCTAAATTGACTTGCAATTGCAGCAACTCTGGGCGGGAATAGTGACCAACACAATCCATCATGCGCTTCCGTTTAGTAATTAAGGAGAAATTTAGATCGGCGATCGCCATTCCCTCACCTTCTGTAATCGGCGGACAAAGATGATTGCCTTCAGGCCCGATTATTGCGGTATTGCAGCCGCCACTGAGCACTCGTTGCAGCTTCTCATCAGTGGTGATTTGTCCGACTTGTTCTGGAGAGAGCCAACCTGTAGCATTGACAACGAAACAGCCAGCCTCCAAGGCATGGTGACGAATCGTGACTTCAATTTGGTCGGCAAAAATCTGCCCTACTAAGGAACCAGGAAATTGGGCACAGTGAATTTGTTCATGCTGGGCCATGAGGGCGAATCGAGCCAAAGGATTGTAGTGCTCCCAGCAGGCCAAGGCACCCAGTTTTCCCACTGCTGTCTCCACAACTCTCAAACCAGAACCATCTCCTTGCCCCCACACCATTCGCTCATGATAGGTAGGTGTAATCTTGCGCCGCTTCAACAATAGAGTGCCGTCGGCATCAAAAATTAGCTGTGTGTTGTAGAGGGAGCCATGATCTCGCTCATTGACTCCTAGCACCACCACCATTGCATAAGAACGAGCCGCTCTGCTTACCGCATCTACCACTGGCCCAGGCACGGTCACCGCTTCTTCATACAGCCGCATATGTTCCTGCCCCATGAGAACGGGCGGTTGCACAAAGGAGAAGTAAGGATAATAAGGGATAAAAGTCTCAGGAAAAACGATCAGCTGCACCCCTGCTTTGGCAGCTTTAGCGATCGCCTGCAACACCTTCTCGGTGGTGCCATCTCGACTAAACAAAACTGGGCTAATCTGTATGGCTGCGGCTCGAATGGTTTGGGAATCATTCATTATTTACAAGGTCCAAGTATCTAAAATCAAGGCTCCATCTTTGCGGTGCAGGAGCACTAGATCTAGTACATCCAAAGGATTGATGGGACGGATGCCAGGAATCAGGGAAGGTTCACCATGCCCATACAAAGCTTGTAAAGCAAAGCGGCAAGCATAAACTTTGCCACCCTCTGCCATAAACTTGCTGATTTGGTCATTAAAGTTCTGGTGCCCCGGGAAAGCTGCATCTCCTAACTTAGGAAATCCCCGCTGCACCCCCAAAGTTACGCCAGGGCCATACAACAAGACAGAAGTCTCAAATCCCTTACGCAGTAGGCGCGTAGCTTGCAATAAATTGACAAAACCAATCGATCCTTCAAACGCAACGGTGTGGAATGTCACCAATGCTTTCTCGCCAGGTTCAGCTTTGACATCGGGAAAGACTTTCTCTTCGTAATCAACAAAGAAATCACCAACTTGATGAGCAGGAGTGGTTACTTCAGGCATCTTTTTTTCCTTGAATAGTGTTGCCAGATTAAGGGCTAGCTGAGGAGATCTTTGTATTCCTCACTACGAAAGGTTTAACTCTATCAATAAGGCTAGGGAGGGCGATCGCTCGGTCTATTTCTCAGGCCAAAACGCTGAAAATTAGTACCAAACTCACCTAAGTACCTATCGATTTCGCTAGGTCGCTAACAATGCGTCTCTGGACTACGAACCCAGCAAAAATTCATTGACCACACTCCAGTCATTGGGGTATGACACCTTCTTCCTGGCGACGATGTAATCTGCTAGATAACTGGCGTCACGGGCGATTCCAGAAAAGCGGCCTGACCCCCAGGTATAGAGCCAGGGAAGCCCTAGAAAATAGAGTCCCCAGACTCCGGTTACACCCCGTTCATGGCCTGGATACCCCTTGCCATCAAAGACAGGCACCTCTACCCAACTAAAATCAGACTGATACCCAGTACACCAAATCACTGCACTGATATTGGCTTGAGCATAGTCCAGGCTGAGGATCGACTGCTCAGGCTGCCAAACTGGATAGTAAGCAGGTTCTGTGGGAGCCTCAATTTGGTTTTTCTCAATGAATCCATCAATGGTTTTCTTGATACTTTCCGCTACCGCATCGGCTTGATCCAAATTTTGCTGCAAGTTATCCCAGAATTCCAACTGGCGATCGCTAATATCCTTCAGCCTGCCATAAAGTTGCATCCCTTCTAGAGCAAATTGTCGTAAGTCAATCTCTCGACCTCCATCTCGACCTGTAACATAGTGGTTGGCTTTGGCCCTCACTTTTTCTTTTTGGGGATGCTCCTCAATCGATAAATCGTAATATCCCATCTGGTCCAGCCAATCGACCACATCTTTACCTCGGTACCGCCGGGGCGATCGCGGCGCACTCCCCACGCAGAGATGTACTTGTCTACCAGCCAAATGCAGATCTTCAGCAATTTGGCATCCTGACTGCCCTGTACCTACGACCAACACGGCTCCAGGCGGTAAAGACTGGGAGTTTTTATATTCTGAGGCGTGAAGTTGCGTGATGTTTTTAGGGAGCCGTTCAGCAATCTTTGGCACCTTAGGAAGATGGTAGCTACCGGATGCCACAACTACCTGGTCAGCCGTGTATTCTCCAATTGAAGTTGTCACCTCAAAGAAGTTTTGGGCTACATTCTGACTAAGCTTTAATACCTCAACACCTTGCTGAATGGGAGGATCGAAAGAGGCAGCATAAGCTTCAATATATTGCACAATTTCGTCTTTCTGCATGAAACCATGAGGATCATCGCCTGGATAGGCATAGCCTGGGAGTTTACATTGCCAATTGGGTGTGACTAAACAAAAAGAGTCCCAGCGCTTAGTGCGCCAAGCATAGCCAATTTTGTTCTTCTCAAAAACAATGTGATCGATGCCTCTCTCCTTCAAGCAATAGCTCATGGAAAGCCCTGACTGACCTCCACCCACAATAATGACTGAATAGTGATTGTTCATAAGCTGACTTCTGACTGGCTGGAATGTGTTGCCAGATTAAGTCCTGATTTCTCAAGTCTTTGTATCTCTCACTACGGAAGTGGGAGATCTAACAATAAGGACAGGAGAAACGATCGCAGCACTTTCTCAGATTTATGTAACCAGCCATCCCTTAGCGATCGCCTCATAAATCGCTTGGTAACGAGTCCGCGCCTGCAATTTCGCCAAGACATTATTCATGTGGAACTTAACGGTACTTTCGCTAATGATTAGATGATCGGCAATATCGCGATCGCGATGCCCCTGAGTCAACAAAGCCAGAATCTCCAACTCTCGCTCAGACAGAGTTTGCTGTTTTTCTAAATCTGGGTCAATACCCCACGATTTACCCTGTGACAACGCTTCTACTGCCTGTCTCAATGTCTCTGGGCTGGTAGACAAATCAACTTTGCCTCGAATCCCCTTCGGTGCAATTTGACTTCCCTGTTGCACCCACAGCACCCATTTCGCTGTCTGAATTTGTGTAGCATCATCGGTCAATAAGGGTACATTCTTGTTTGCTTCTTTAGCTATTTCACGGCAAACTGGTAGACCTGCCGAAAAAGCTAGATGTGTAAAGGCTAGTTGTAGAACTGATGAGCGGCATTGAATTCGCAGTTGATGACCACCGAGATCGCGCCAATCGGGTACTTTGAGCAAAAACTGCATGGCCCGTTGATTACTGGTGGCTTGGGTTTGCAGCACTCCCCCTAAACAGGTGACAGTAAAAAACAGTTTATTTAGGGAGGACGGCAAGCCATTTTGTGGATCGAGGTCGGGAAAATGAGTTGCCGGAATCATGGCCTCTAATGCTACAGACTCTGCTGTATAAATCAGCCGACAATAGTGACAGGTAAATTGGTACAAAGTTTCGGCTGCTTGCAAGAAGACATAAGCTACTGGCAGAGTGAGAGGTCGCTCTGTGCCTACCAAAGTTAAGCGGGTATCACTTAGCAGACTGACTAATTGATCAGAAAGAGAGAGATAGTTGAATTTAAGGCTCTGAACCGCAGGCTGGGCCATCAACTGCATCGAGTTTTGCCAAATCTGCTTTTCATGCTGATATTGTATAGCTGTGTCTAAGGCGATCGCTGTAACGGTGCAAAGGGTTTGTAAAACCTCTAGAAACTCTGTCTCCATTGCTTGATGGCTAAAAGTTGCCAGCACGCCGATGACTTTATCTTGAATCACTAAAGGATATCCTGCAAATCCTTGAATGTTGTTAGCGATCGCCCATTCGCGATTTCCTACCCAAGTTTCTGCTGCAAGATGATTGCTCAAAAAGGAAACTCGATTTTGAGCAATTTTGCCCACTTTGTAAGCTCCCATCGGGACTCGCCCAAAGGTGCCATTGAGATGCGTATACATCCCTGAAGAAGCAACCAACTTTAAGGTGGTTTGCTCTGGTTCTAGTAGCCAGATCCGGGCTAAGGCACAGTCAAACTTCTCTACCAAGCCATTGGCAACCCGACGGGCTATTTCTTCTGGTTCTAAGCAACCAGAAAAGCCTTGAGCAATTTCATTGCCCTGCTGCAGGTCAAACAGAATTCGAGTTGCATCAAGGTGCTCTATCAACGGATTAGGCATTGGTATATCGCTCCAGTCCCTAATCTATTGAGGACTAGATTGTTTCCTGACTCTGTATCTCAAGTTACGGAAGGGCTACCTATTCCGGTTTAGGGGCGATCTATATAAACCTAATATTTCCCTACAGCTTTTGACAGACTCACTGAAACATCTAACCTGAGTTAGGTGGATGATACCTGCAACCTAGCCAAAATCAAGATATGCAAGCCTTTTTGCTTGAAACATAGTCCACTATAGTGCTGACTTGCTGCTCCTTCATCCTATTGTCATCAGGATTGAGTCGCAAGAACAAAACATTCATCAACTGAACTTCTTTATAAGAGACACAACATGGTTGCAACCTTAGATGATACAAAGCGGCTAGCGATCGCAGAGAGATTGGCAGACTTGAGAGCACTTCAGGCTTTCATTCTCTCCAACGATCAAAAGCTAATTGAAGTTTGCCCTTACCAAGACGTGCGGGAACGGCTACAGAATATGCTGGCCGACGATCAGAAAAATCTTGGCATTATCGACACCGTCGTCGTGCAATACGGCATTCAATCTGAACCTAGTGCTGCAACCAAGGCTTTTATTCCTCAGTTTGAGCAGATGATCTCAGGTAATGAGTTGACGTTCTACCAAAAACTCATGCACCACGAACTGATGAAGCATAGTCAAGTGATGAGCGGCATCGTGATCCATAAGGCGGCTCAAAAGGTAGGAGCAGACATTGAGTTAGCCATTGGGCCTCTGAATACGGTTAACTTTGAAGGCCGAGCGCACCAAGAACAGCTCAAGGGCTTGCTAGAACAAGTTGGTGTTCGGGAAATGACAGGTCAAGATGCCGATCAGGGTCTCTGGGCTAGAGTCCAAGACGCGATCGCCGCTTTCTCTGGGGTGGCTGGCAGTGTGATCACTCAAAACACCGACAAGCAGGATATGAATATCCAGACTTTGATTCGGTTGGACCATGAGAAAGTGAATACCATCTTCACAGAAATTGGAGCCACCAAAGATCCTCAAAAACTCCAAGAGTACTTCGGCCAGCTCTACAAAGATTTGCTAGTTCACGCTCAAGCCGAGGAAGAAGTAGTTTATCCTAAGGTGCGTCCCTTCTATGGCAACGATGACACCCAGGAGCTATACGACGAGCAAGCTGAAATGAAGCGGATGCTGGATGAAATCAAAGCGATGAATCCTGCTGATGCTGATGCGTTTAGATCCAGAATCAAGGATTTGATGGATGCAGTTGGTGATCACATCCGTCAAGAAGAAAGCACGATGTTTTCCGCGATCGATCGCAATTGCAGCACTGAGCAAAAAGAGCAACTAGCCACTGAATTCAAAGCTACCAAGAGCCGTATTCAGCAAGAACTGGCAGCTTCTCTGCGATAACGATAAAGATTGACCTCTCCCCAAACCCCTCTCCTACAGGAGAGGGGCTTTGAATACTAATAAATAGTCCGGGATAATGTCTGTGGGGTGCGGAAACTATGAAATAGCCAGATGGGTGGCAGAATGACAGCCGCTCTATCTCAATGACATCAGCAAAGGGTGAGACAGAATGACCGTGGAGGAAGCATTAACAGTTGTTGAGCGAATCTTGCCTCAAGGACGGTTAAGCAAAATTCAGGCAGAAATTTTGCGTCAATCTTGGGACGGGAAGTCATACACAGATATAGCTCTCGCTTCTGACTACGATGCTGGCTATGTCAAGGATGTGGGATCTCACTTATGGCAGCTGCTCTCCAAAGTGTTAGGTGAAAAAGTCACAAAACATAACTTTCGAGGAGTATTACAACGTTTTATTCAACGAGAAGCACCTAGCACCCAGCCACTACCACCTGCTTCCCCGCTCATCCTCCCTAAGACTTCAACCGCGATCGCCCACAATCTACCCGTTCGAGATTTCAGTCGCATTGTAGGGCGCGATCGCGAACTTGCCCAGTTACTAGAATCGCTGACCTTTGAGTGCCCCACTCACTGCATCAGCATCGAAGGCATTGGCGGCATGGGTAAAACCACCCTGGCTTTGTCTGCGGCCTATCACTACCTACACGCTACATCCAGCACTGCCAATCCAGAGTCTGGCTCATTTCTGAGACTGTTTGAGGCGATCATCTTCACCTCGGCCAAACAAGAGCGTCTCACCCCCCAAGGAGTCTTGCCCCGTCTGAAGCCAGAGCGGAGTTTGCGGGATGTCTTCCGCGCGATCGCGCGCACGCTCAAGTGCTCAGATATCTTATTGCTAGATTTTGAGGAACAGATTGAACAAATTCAGGATGCGTTAAATCGTCAGCCTACTTTGCTGATTGTAGACAACCTGGAAACCTTGGAAGATTGGCGGTCGATCTTGGCATTCTTGTACGACCTGCCATCTACGGTTAAAGTGGTGATCACCAGCCGTCAACAGTTCTCATTTCATGCCATTCGCTTAGAGCCACTGCCACTTGCGGAAAGCTTTTCCTTAATTGAGCAGCAGGTTCAAAGTAAGAATATCGTGCTGGGATCAGCTGATGTGCAAACCCTACATCATTACACCAGCGGCGTACCTGCGGCTATTGTTTATGCGATCGGGCAACTCGCAGCAGGTTACCCAGTGAAGCATCTACCTTCTCGTTTGACCTTGGCGGTTGGAGACTATGCTCACTTCTATTTCCAGAGTTCTATGTCCCTGCTTCAAGGAACCTTACCTCACTACTTACTCATGGCGTTGGCCCTGTCTCCGGGGTCAGCTCCTTTAGAGGCGATCGCGCATATTGCAGGCAGCGACAATCTCGCTCACTCAATTGAGGGGTTGGCACAATTGCTGCAACTTTCTCTAGTGAATCAGCAGGCAGGCCGATACTCTATCTTGGCGCTAACACGAGAGTACGCCTTAGCCGAACTGGCGACCCACCCCAATTTTGAGCAAGCGGCCCGCAACCGCTGGATCAGCTGGTTCCTGTCCTATGTGCAACAGCACGGCGGCAAAGATGGCAAAGAATGGCAGGAATATCCTCTGCTCGACCAGGAATGGGATAATCTGCAAGCGGTGATTGAATGGTGTATTGCCAGCGATCGCTATGACGAGATGCGGCAGTTGTGGCAGCAGGTCAACTCTTACACCCATAAACAAGGCTACCGCCAAAATCGGTTGAACGTCTGGAACACTCGCCTCGACTGGGCTGATTGGCTCATCCAAGCCGCCGAGCAACGGCAAGATTGGTTTACTGCTCTAGAAGTGATGCTGGACCAAGGCTGGACCTTAACTTTACTCGGTCAATCCAGACATTTAGAACAAGCTCATACCCTCTATCAAAAAGCTTGGGAACTGCGACATTACCAAACCCTCAACTTCCAAGCCGAGTTAGCCATCAACATCGCCGTGCTCCGAATTCAGCAGCGCCTTTTTGTCGAAGCAACAGACTGGCTACAACAAGCGCAACAACTCCTTAGCCGCGCCGAGATCGAGACAGCCATGCCGCGATCGCAGATACAGATTTGGTATTACCAAGGCGAGGTGGCTTACAAAACCGAAAACTATAACCAAGCCCACACCTTATTCCAACAAGTCTTAGCGCAAGCTGAATACCTGGATTGGCAACGGGCTAAGTTTTTAGCCAAAGACTGGTTAGCGGATATTGCCATTCAGCAACAGCACTTCAGCGAAGCACAACACTTGCTAGAGGAAGGCTTGCAAGCAGCCACAACCAACCAAGACACATGCCGAGTCGCCTTTTGTGAGCGATCGCTAGCCCGACTAGAAAAAGCCCGTGGCAACGGTGCGATCGCCCAACATTGGGCCGCGACAGCGAAACACCGCTTTGAGGAGTTGGGAATGCTGACCGAAGCTAAGGAAACAGCCGTCCTGCTGCAAACCTTGGTATAAGCCTAACAACCTATCACCTAACGACTAAAGTTGCGGCTACAAAAACAAAGACCGCCTGCGCGGTCTCATTCTTGAAAAACTATTTATAGCTTGCGGAGGCAGGCTTGGTTTCAATAGCCCCAAGCTTCAGCCTGCGGGATATTTAGGCAGGCGTAAAAAAGCTCCTCAAAGCATCCTCCATTGAGAGGCTAACGCTAGGACGCGACTGAGAAGTAGATCGATCTACGCCTCGGCAAGTTTGCATTGCTTGTAAGGGTTCGCAATCCGATGGAGCAGCACCCGTCGCCAAATCTAATCCAAAGTGTTTGCGAAAGAGCACCTGAGTTAGTGCGTAAGCCCGTTGCCAATTCTGTTGATCGGCTTCTCCTCTTGTACCCAGATAAGGAAAATGATGAATAAATCGCCCAAATAAGTGTTGACAATCTTCCGCATATTTATGCGTATCAAGGATATGCTGATGCCAAACTTGATCGATCTCTTGAGTTGGTACCAGTTGTAAGCGAGGATATTGCCCTACCAAATAAAGAAAACCCAGATAACGCGCGATCGCCCTAGTAGTCTGAAGTTTCGTCCACTGAGGACCAGTCTGAGAGTGCATTAATTGATGTGCAATAGGACCAAGATCGAGCGATCGCACCTTTTGGAGAAACGCTTGATATGATTGGGGTGAGGCGGGGTACTGCACCATTGTGGCTTGCTCCTTCAAAGTAGACGTAGCTTAGGAGAAGTTTGTTTTAGAACCAACAAGTCATCTCCTATCTATAAACATCGCTAGAAGTATGGCCTCGTACGGATTTTAATCGGTTCAGTTTTTGGTTCAGTTTTGGTTCAGTGTCACATTTCGTCAACATCAATTCTGAAATGAGCGTGCAATACTGAGATAGACTCAGTTTCCACTCTCGTGCAATCTATCCATGCCCTCGCTCAAAGTCTCCGCCCAGGAGTTAAACCGAATCAAGCAGCTTAGGAAGGTGAGACACTGGGCAATTGAAGACAGGCAGTGGTTAATTGCTGCTAGCCAAACTCTTGACTCCGCCACCGACTGGGGCTCTGAAGCTTACGCAGGCCAACAAATTTTTGCACCTGGTGTTTCTCTTTCTACTTGGAAGCGGTTTTTACGGGGCGAGGCCATCAACGCGAAAATCTTTAAGGTTTTCTGTCAAGTTCTGGAACTACCTTGGCAATCGGTTGTAGAGCTAGAGGAAGCAGCAGGAGTTGATGCTCCACCAGTTGCGTCTGATGTATCTCTATCCTGTTATCAGGATTGGGGAGAGGCTCCGGAAGTTCCCGTGTTTTTTGGGCGATCGCAGGAATTGAGCACTCTGGAACAATGGATTCTAGCAGAGCGGTGCCGTCTAGTCGCAATTTTGGGTATTGGTGGCACTGGCAAAACGGGGCTCTCGTTGAAATTTGGCTCCGGTGGGATGGGCAAGACTAACCTATCTCTCGCCTTGGCTCAGAATATTCAGGATGAGTTTGAGTGTATCATTTGGCGATCGCTCCTCAATGCTTCTTCCTTGGCTACTTTACTGGTAGATCTGATCCAGATTCTCTCAAATCAGCAGGAATCAACCCTGCCAAATACTTTAGAAGACAGTCTTTCTCGGTTATTGCATTACCTGCAATCGCGACGGTGTTTGCTGATTTTAGATAACGTAGAAACGATTCTGCAAGGCGGAGATGTCGCAGGGCAATATCGACCAGGATATGAAGGCTACGGACAACTGTTCAAGCAACTCGGAGAAGTGCCCCACCAAAGCTGCCTATTGCTCACTAGCCGGGAGAAGCCACGAGAAGTAGCGCGTTTAGAAGGTCGCAATCGGCCTGTGCGATCGCTGGAGCTAGGAGGTTTAGGAGTCACCGATGGACAACAGATTTTTGCTGAGATCGATGAGTTTTCTGGTTCCGAACAGGATTGGCAAGAACTGATTGCGCTCTACCACGGTAATCCCCTAGCATTAGAGCTAGCCGCCAAACATATTCGCGATGTTTTCTGTGGCAGCATTAGCGAGTTCCTCAAATATGGCAAGCCCATCTTTCATGACTTGCAAGACTTACTTGGTTGGTACTTTCAGCGCTTAACCGACCAAGAGATTGAGGTAATTTATTGGTTGGTAATCAATCGCGAGCCAGTCGCGATCGCTCAATTAAGTGAGGATCTCCTCTCTCCCATCTCTAAGGAGCAACTACCCACCACGCTGCAATCTCTGCAACGCCGCTTGGCGCTAGAAAAAACTGGCGACCGCTTTACGCTGCATCCGGTGTTGATGGAGTACTTCGCGGCTCAATTCATTCAGGCGATCGCAGCGGAGATCCAAACAGGCGATATACGTTTCTTCAAAAGTCATGCTTTGCTGAAGGCGATCGCGAAAGACTATATCCGTGAAGCTCAAAAGCAACTAATTCTCCAGCCACTCACAGATCAGCTTTTGGCTAAACTAGGCGAATTTGCAGCGGTTGAACAACAACTAAACCAACTTTTGGCAGAGTTGCGAGGTAAACCTTCATCGTACACAGGCTATGCGGCAGGTAATATCCTCAATCTACTTTGCCATCTAAAAGTAGACTTGAGCGATCGCGATTTCTCTGATCTAGCAATTCGCCAAGCTTATTTAGCCAATGTCTCCTTACCTCGGACCAATTTCACTCATACCACTATCGAGCAATCTGTTTTTACCGAAACCACTGGCAGCATTCTCGCCCTTGCTTTCAGCCCTGATGGTAATCTGCTGGCAACCGGAGAAATTGATGGCATTCTCCGTCTTTGGCATGTGCCGACGGGAAGGCAAATTCTTACCTGGAAAGGACATAGCAGTTGGGTTGGCTCTGTCGCTTTCAGCCCCGATGGTACTATCTTAGCGAGCGGCAATTATGACCATACCATTCGCTTTTGGGACGTTGCGACCAAGACCCGTCTGAGAGTGCTGGAAGGACATACTAGCTGGGTGCAGCATATTCTATTTAGTCCGGATGGCCAGTTTCTATTCAGTGCTAGCAATGATCAAACAGTCAGAATTTGGCAAGTTAGCTCAGGTATCTGCCTCAAAGTCTTGGAAGGGCATCGCGATCGCGTTTGGAGAGTAGCTCTTAGTCCTGATGGTAAATTACTCGCTAGTGGCAGTTCTGATAAGACGATCCGCTTGTGGGATGCTCTGAGCGGAGAATGTTTACGGGTTTTGGAGGGACACCAAAACTGGGTTCGATTCGTAGAGTTTTACCCCAGTAATGACACACTTCTGAGTATTGGAGATTATGAAACAGTTAGGAGATGGAACTATCACACAGGTGAGTGTTTAACCATCTTACAAGATCCTGGAGATTGGGTACTCTCTGGTGTCTATGACCCACCTGGGGAACTCGTAGCAATCGCTGATTCTCAAAATAGAGTGCAGCTTTGGAACTTAGAAAATTGGTGTTGTGAAAAGGTATTAGAAGGACATTCTAACCAGATCTCAGCGATCGCGTTCAGCCCGGATGGTGCGATCTGCGCTACAGGCGGAGAAGATCAAGTCTTGAAATTATGGGATGTTGACTCTGGGCGATTGAACAGAACATTCCACGGCTTTAAAGATGAGATTTTTGCTCTTGTCCATGCTCACGATCGCCACTGGTTAGTGAGCGGCCATAACAATGGCATGATTCACTTCTGGAATCCCTCATCTGGAGAATGCCACAAATCCCTAAAAGGCCACGCTGCCAGAATTTGGTCGCTTGCTTTCAATTCAGATAATTCGATGCTTGCTAGTAGTAGCAGTGACTCATCTATTCGGCTATGGGATGTCCAAACGGGTGAGTGTAGTCGAGTGCTAAAAGGAAATACTTATTGGTTTTGGGCGATCGCTTTTAGCCCCGACGACAACATACTGATCAGCGGTGCGGGGAATGGACTGATTCAGTTTTGGGATGTGCAGTCAGGTAAATGTTTAAGAGCGATCGCAGCACATCAAGGCCGTACTTGGTCTCTCTCTTGTAGTCCAGACGGAAAGACGTTGGTTAGTGGAGGACAAGATTTAGTCATCAAGTTCTGGGATTTAGCGACTGGGGAATATCTAGCAGAATTACCCCCTGTAGAGCATCGTGTTTGGTTAACCGAATTTAGCCCCAACGGTCAAATCCTAGCTTGCAGTAGTCCTGATGGCACCTTAAGTTTATGGGATGTGGCAACTCGTACCTGCTTGCACTTCCTTCACGGCCACTCAAAGCAAACTTGGCGGGTGAGATTTAGTCAAGATGGTAAAACGTTAGCCAGTTGTAGCGATGACCAAACGGCTCGGATTTGGGATGTTGCTACCGGGAAATGCCTGCAAGTGTTTATGGGTCACACTCATACAGTTAATTCAGTCTGCTTTATTCCCGACGGCAAAACCCTATCCACTGGTAGCCAAGACGGCACCATTCGCCTTTGGGATATTGATACGGGAGAATGCCTTAACGTTCTACGCGCCCCTCGCCCTTACGAAGGCATGAAGATTACAGGTATAACAGGGCTAACTGATGCCGAGAAGGAGACACTACATCTTTTGGGCGCAGTGAGTTAGGAAGCGATCGCCTCTCTCGGAAAACCAATCTTGAGCAATAACTCCTGCCAACGCTCCTGCGGTAGACTACCTCCTGATGCTTGATCATGCCCGTGACCGTAGCTGCCTTCTCCTTCAGAGATCTGCTGTGCCCGGAGAAATTCCAACACATTGGCACTGGTAGAGCGGGCGGAGAAGTTAACTCGGCCAGGGAGATAACCGGAATTAGCCACGATCACAATATGTTTAGGGAGACGAGTGCGCCAACTTTGAGCCAGCAGGGGGTGAATTTGGCAGGGAGACTTAACTTGAATCAACGCCACATCCCCCGCGAAAACAGGTGCCGCTTTGCGGCCTGCCTCCATTGCTGCTTTCACCTCTGCCCGCGCCGATCGCAACTGTTGCATGGCATCTGAGGTAGAGTTCACCAATTCCTTAGGGTTGCTATGCGTGAGTAGGGCTTGAGCTGCGGCTTCTGGGTTATAGTGAGAGGCTCGGCGGATGGCATTAATGAGAACCGTTGCCTCTTTTAAGTATTTGGCGGTGTACTTGCGCTTAGCAGTACTCAACAACTCAAAAGGAGCCCGATCGCCCAAGTCACTCACAATCCCAATTGCGGCAATCCAATCTAAATCTGAGATATCCGCGATCGCTTGGCACAGATCCCAAACTAGGAGCGATGTATTCGGCACAGGGTCCCAAGTGTAAGCACTAATGAGTGTATCTCCGGGTGGCACTCCTTCGGGGTGGTGATGATCGATAAAACAGGTGGGAACACCTGCCAATACAGGTTCAGTTTGACTGCCCAAATCCAGGACAAACAAGCGATCGGGATGCTCCGCCTTGACGCGATCGCGGTTGTTAGCTGTCCAAGCATTACGTTCGCGATCGGGAATCACACGGGTAGGAGCGACAAACCCAGCTCGCTGAAAGGCTTGCTGCCATACGACTCCCGCCGTCACACCATCAGCATCAGAGTCATGTAGTGCCACCAATTTACTAGCGGTAGAAATGCCTCCGACAAACTGTGCGAACACGGTATAAGCTGCTGCCAAGTTGTGAGTGAAATCCGTTCTAGTTTCCAGTTTTTGCGTCATGATCGATAAGTTCTCATGTTTCTGCGAGCCGACGGACTGTTTCTAGCGTGTCAATCTCTTCCGGTGGCTTATCATGCCGTATCCGCACAATCCGAGGAAAGCGCAGGGCATAGCCGCTCTTGTGGCGCTTGGAGAGTTGGACGCGATCGAACGTCACTTCCAGAACAATTTGAGGCTCCACGACATGCACTTTGCCATGAGCAAACTCCTGTACCGTATGCGCTTGGAACCAAGTAGATAGCTCTGTTACTTCCAGATCCGTCAAACCAGAGTAAGCTTTACCCACATTCAGCAAAGTAGGATCGGTTTCACTAGCTCGCACAGCAAAGGTGTAATCGGAGAGAAATCGACTACGCTTGCCAGTGCCCACTTCTGCCGCTGTTACCACTACATCCAGGGTGGCGATCGCCCGCTTGATTTTTAGCCAATCCTTACCCCGCCGTCCTGGTTTGTAGGTAGAGTTGAGCGCCTTGACCATCAATCCTTCGTTACCGCGATCGCGAGCTGCGAGAAATTCTGCATCCAAAGCCGTGGCATCGCTAAAGCGTTGTGAGACTGCCCGACGAACTCTCGGTATCGCCAGTGGCAGCATCGTTAATGCCGCTTGACGCTGCACATACGGCTCCTCTATTAACACCATGCCATTTTGGTAGAGCAGATCATAGGCAACAAACGCCACAGGCACTTCAGCTAATAGTTTTTCTGTAGGGGCTTTACGTCCCAACCGCTTTTGTAGTTCCTGAAAGGGGAGAATTTGCTCACCTCGGAACGGCACAATTTCGCCATCCAAAATCAATTCTGTGGTTTCTCCTTCTTCAGTCCCTCTTGCTAAAGCAGCCAATGGAGCCAACAAGTCTGGGAAACTCGTTGTGATGTCATCTAAGGTGCGAGAAAAAAGAGCCACCCGAATGCCATCAATCACGATTCCGTGAGCCGATTTATTTGCTGGATCGGCGGGAGCAATATGGGCTTGGGCTCGAATGCCATCGTATTTATCCTCAACCGCAAATTCTCCTGGTAACAGTCGGGATACTTCTACCAAATCCTCAGCGGGACTCGCCAACATAAACTTAATTGGATGAAATAGCTGCATTTGGGCTTGCTCTAGCTGGCCGTGACGAGCCAATACAGCCGTCGCCCCAATATCCCCTAGCAACATATTTACCCACTGAATCCGCTCTACCTTTTGCTTTGCCAGTCGAGCGATCGCATCTTCTACCGCGCCTTCTTTGAGACCAATCCGCAGATCTCCAGATAACAGCTTGATCAAATACTTTGCTTCTAAGGGAGTCGCGCGTTTCAGCAGTTTGACTACCCACTCTAGTTTGCGCTTGGAGCCTTTGGTTTTGGCAATTTGCTCTAGGGCGATCGCGACATCGGTAAGATCAAGAGAAGATAAGGCGCGATCGGGAAACACAGCAGCCGTGACATCACCTAAGTCTCCCAGTTTGACCAACTGCGTCTTGAGCGTCTCCAACTCAATCTTCGTAATCAGCATCAAAGCTGACAACAGAGTCGCCCCTCCAACCTTAGTTGTTCTTTGCTCCTTCAAAGGAAACACATAGCCTGCAAAATAACGAGCTGCATAAGCTAGTTGCTCATCGCTGAGGCTATTAAAGTAGTGACCCAGTAAAGCAGACTTGGCCAAGCGTTTCGTTGTGGCACCCACCTGTTCTGCCACTTGGGCAAACCGCCGAAAGGCACCCATCTGAGCACCTGTGCCAGAATCAACCCCAACTTTAACCACAGGGGTGGTGAGTGAGTTAGCGCCAAGATCTCCCGAAGTCATGGATGGTAGTAAAGCGACTTGTATCGAGTTGCCCAGCAAAACGGTTCTCCCTTTTCAACGTTTTGTGCGGCTCACTCTAGCCAGAAAGGCAAAAGAACAGAGAACTCAACCAGGAATGATTCAAATATAGTCACGGTGGGGGGTCACAGCCTCTATCTTTTGGTACGACCCGCAGGAGCGATCGCGGCTCACTGCCCTGCCGCAAGAGTTATTGCTAAAAGATCTGACTTTCTCCAGACCTTTTCTGACCCTCAGAATGTAGGACAACACGTTAAAGTTGGCTGGGAGTTAAGTATTAGAGGTCTGAGCTAACAAGATTGCTGAGACAACGCAGTTTAGAACGCAATCAGTAAACCAATTTTATTTAAGTAATAAATTATACTCACGCAATCCACCTGTGATTTCATTTAAGATTTGATGGATTATTTTTTAATGTCAACTTTTACAAGGATCAAATCACTTCTTTTTTAAGGTTTAAATTACTTTTTGATTGTTATTTCTTAATATATAAAAATCCTTTAAATGCCTTCCAGTAGAACTTTAAGGCGCTCACTAGTTCAAAAATGATGAAAATACAGAGTGTGTGGGCGATCGCTTGCTCTACTTTCAACAAAGCACCAAATTATTATGAAGAAATTCATAAAAAGACTGTAAAGCAGAAAGACGTGTAGTAGATTTTACAGGTAGGGTGCTGTATCTTCGATGTACATTCACGGAGTAAGTGTTGTTAGTACATCGAAGCAAACTGACGGCAAGCCTATAAACCCGTCAGATTACTGAATCAGGTTTTCGTCTGCCGAATGGTTCCATCTGCTGCGACAGCATCTTTTATGCTAAGCAGCTGGCCCAACTCGTTGCGATCGCGCTAACAGTTTTTATCTCTGTAGAGCAGAAAAGTTGCGGTAATCATCGTTGCCGCTCTAATTCTGCTGCCGTTCCCTTATTCAACCGTTTGAGATCAGCCCATGACCGCTACTTTGCAAAAAGCTCCAGCCGCTTCTCTCACTTTCAGCACCTCAGCCGCTAGCCGCGAAATTGTCTTCATTGATCCAGCCGTAACCGATTACCCAGATTTGGTCGCAGGGGTGCGATCGGGCGTTGAAGTCATTGTGTTGGAGGCAATGGCGGATGGAGTGGAGCAAATTAGCAGTGTTTTAGCTCAGCGCCAAAATTTAACCGCTGTGCATGTGGTATCTCACGGCTCACCCGGACGAGTGCAACTGGGTACCAGCGAACTGAGCCTAGAAACCATCGATCGCTACTCCTGGGAACTGCAAGCCTGGGCCGAATCCCTTACTAATACCGCAGAGTTGCTGATCTATGGCTGTGAAGTAGCTAAGGGCGATCGCGGTTGGGTCTTTGTCAATATGCTGCATAGCTTGACAGGCTCAAACATAGCAGCTTCGGCAATTAAAACAGGCTGTGCAGTGCAGGGTGGCAATTGGGCCTTAGAAGTTGCCACTACGCCTAGAATGGCTAATTTAGCATTTACAACTTCTGTGCTTGAGCAGTATGAAGGTACGTTGAACTCTGAGCCAGTGCAATACAACCTCAACTTAGGTACCGATAGCTCCCACCCCAGCGACTTTACAGATGTCAACGGGACGCTGTATTTCAGCGCTCAAAACAGCGCCAATGGTAGAGAACTATGGAAGATTGACCCCGCCACCGGTAGCCCAGTGCGAGTCACAGATATTGAAGCAGGTGCAGGCAGTTCCTCTCCTGAGAATCTCACCAATGTCAACGGCACGCTCTACTTCCGTGCCTACAACAGCACCAATGGCGCTGAACTGTGGAAGATTGACCCTGCCACGGGTAATGCTGTCCTTGTTAAGGATATCTATCCGGGCACAACAAGCTACTACAACTATTATTCTGATAACTACACTACTTATCCCAATAGTTCAGATCCTGGCAATCTAACCAACGTCAACGGCACGCTCTACTTCCGTGCCTACAACAGCGCCAATGGCTATGAACTGTGGAAGATTGACCCCACCACCGGTAATCCAGTGCGCCTCGAAATTGAAGCAGGTAGCAGTTCTAATCCGGAATCCCTTACTAACATCAACGGCACCCTCTACTTCCGTGCCTACAACAGCGCCAATGGCTATGAACTGTGGAAGATTGACCCCGCCACTGGGAACCCAGTACGAGTCACAGATATTGAAGCGGGTCCAGGCAGTTCCTTTCCATATTATCTAACTAACGTCAACGGCACCCTCTACTTCCGTGCCACCAACAGCGCCAATGGCTATGAACTGTGGAAGATTGACCCCGCCACTGGGAACCCAGTACGAGTCACAGATATTGAAGCGGGTCCAGGCAGTTCCGACCTAACCTCTCTAACCAACGTCAACGGCACCCTCTACTTCCGTGCCACCAACAGCGCCAATGGCTCTGAACTGTGGAAGATTGACCCCGCCACGGGTAACCCAGTGCGCCTAGAGATTGAAGCAGGTACAGGCAGTTCCTCTCCCTA